>NZ_JBYTBG010000006.1:0-143007 GCF_058788915.1 Brevibacillus sp. FW301-21C12A | reverse complement strand
TGACACGACCTCGCAGTTGCACAGCACCTCTGCCCAGCTCGACGTAACGAGCAAGCAGTTGGAAGACGCGACCTCGCAATGGCAAAGCACCTCTTCGCAGCTCGATGCTACGACCCGCCAACTGGAAACGGCAACCAAGCAACTCGAAGTCGCTGCCCAACAACTCGAAGCCGCGCGCGATCACGAGACGCAGCTTTTGGCGAAGCAGCAACAGCTCGAAGCGAGTATCACGCACTGGGAACAGCAGGAGGCGTCGTGGAAACAGACGCTTGAGCAAAAAGACGCCGAGTTGCAAGCGGCGGCCAAAAGCTACGCGGAATTGAGCAGCAAGCACGACCAGACGCTGCGACAACTGCGCACCGCCGAAGAAAAGCTGACCCAGCAGCAGAAAGAGGAAAGCAGTTGGAACAAGCGGCTCGAAGACACCATCCAGTCGTTTAAACAGCAGCTCAAAGAAAAAGAAAAGCAGCTTGAGCAAATTACTATTCAGGAGCTTGTCTTGAAAAAGACAGTCGCCGGGCTGAAACAGCTAGTCAAGGAGCACCAGGAGAAAGAGGAGAAATACAGACAAGCTATAAAAGACTTCAGCCAAAAGGAAGCGCGGGCGAACAAGGCGCTGAGCCAAATGCCGAGCACCAGCCATTCGACGGCAAACGTCTCGTCTTCCACTCCCCTGTCGTTCCAGATGCCGCCGCACACCCAGCAAGGGAACACATTCAACCCGTTCAAGTGACCTGCCCCAATGTGCCATAGCCGTTACCACTCGGCGCCTTGCTGAATAAAACATAGTACAGTACAGAAAGAGAGGGATATCCATGACACCAGATCAACTTCGCGCACTTTACAATCAGCGTCAGCAACGCCCCGTTCGCCAAGGCATGCGTCCTTTGGGAATGCCGCCATCGCCACTGCCAAATTCCGGGCCTGTGCACAACGTCAAACCCATTGTCCAAACCAAAACAACCGGGGGATGCTGCGGCAGGCGTTGGCAAGGCTAATGCAGTAAAAACACCCTTTTCCATGACCCGTTCTGTGTGGGAAGAAATGATCCGGCATTGCCAGGAAGAAAAACCGTATGAGGCATGCGGCTTGCTTTCGGGAAGAGGCGGCAGCGCCGAAACCATCTGGCGGATGGAAAACATTTTGAAGCGACCCGACGCTTTTGCCATGAACACGCGGCAAATCCAGAAGGTGCTGCAAAAAATCGCATTCCGGGGGGAAAATCTGGTCGGAATCTACCATTCCCATCCAACTGCTCCACCCGTGCCGTCCACGGAAGACATCGCCCACGCCAACTATCCGGAAGCGGCCTATCTCATCGTCTCCCTTGCTTCGCCAAAGCCTGCACTCGGTTGTTATCGCATTTGGGGGGCGAGGGCCTTTTCATGCCCTCTCCAGCTTGAATAAAAAAACAGACAGAACGGCGGGGTCATCGCTCCCGCCGTTCTGTCTGTTCTATTGTCGTGACGATCAGCCATTCCCGCTGTTCCCAACTGACAAAATCATCTTCCCACAACACCTGACACCGTTCCTGGTCGATGTTGATGACGACACCTCTGGCACCATCTTTCACAAATACGACCCCATCGCCTACTTGTATCACCGGTATCGCCGCCCATTATCCGAGTCTGAAAATAATCCCGTGGCCGCCCTTTGGATACTCCCACTTGATGTTCTCGTACGGACAGCCGATGCGGCAGCTTCCGCATTCGTGGCACCCCTCGTATCCCACGTGCATCCGCACTTCTTCCCATTTGTACACCTCCGCCGGACAGAAGATCGTACAGAGCTTATCCGGGCATTGCGTCGCGCACACATCCGCGCTCAACACGTGCAGATGCGACTGCGTGTCGGCCTTGAAGCGAACCAGATACTGCTTTTCCTCGATCGATTGCCCTTTGGGTATTTGCGTCATCACTTCATCACCCTCCATGCATTCATCAGATCGCGCGCCATTTTCCACTTGTCCTTGGCGCTGCCCAGGTCGCTCCATATTTTTTTCTGCTTGCTCCACTTCGAGCTGCCATCGACCGTGAACATCTGGCTGGCCGCCCGGTTCATCATCGGGATGTACCGTTCGAAGTAGTGCGGGGACTTTTCAAAGTGATGCGTAGCGTCCTTGTACTTTTTCAAATCCTGGCCGACAAAGCTGTTCAACAGACTGGTCCGGTACGACCCGAGCATTTTTTCCGAATAATCCCCGGCTTCTCTGGCTGTCAAAATCGTTTCCGCCGCCATCACCCCGGAAGCCATCGCCATGTTGGAGCCTTCGCGATGAATGGCATTGACAAGCTGAGCGGCGTCGCCCACGACGATCACGCCGTTGCCGACGACTTTGGGCATGGAGCGATAGCCGCCTTCCGGGATGAGATGAGCCAGGTACTCCTGCTGCTCGCAGCCTTGCAGATACGGGCGAATCATCGGGTGGTTCTTGACGTAATCCAATAGCTCATACGGCTTGATCTTGTGCTTTATCAGCCCGGACAGCATCGTACCCACGCCGATATTCAGGCTGTCTTTGTTCGTGTACAGCCAGGCTGTGCCCAATATCCCTTTGGTCGAGTCTCCGAAAATCTCGATTGTGCAGCCATGGTCGCCTTCCAGATTGAAGCGGTCCTCGATAATTTTGCGATCCAGCTTGAGCACTTCCATGACGGCCAGCGCAACCTCGTCCGGCCGAAATTCCTTGTGAAAGCCGAGCGATTTGGCCAAAAGCGAATTGACCCCGTCTGCGAGGACGACCACATCGGCATAGACGTCGCCATCGGGGCGGTCCGTCTTGATCCCGACTACTTTGCCGTCCTCGACGATACAAGATAGGGCCACCGTCTCGTTGAGCAAAAGCGCTCCTTGCTGCACCGCTTTTTCCGCAAACCACTGGTCGAATTTGGCCCGCAGCACCGTGAAGTTGTTGTAAGGCTCCTGCGCCCACTCCAGACCTTTGTAGCTGAAGTTGAGGGCGGATTCCTTATCCAGCATCATGAAGCGCTGTTCGACGATGGGCCGTTCGACTGGCGCTTCCTTGTAAAATCCGGGGATGATGTCCTCCATCGTCTTGCGGTACAGCACCCCGCCCATCACGTTTTTCGACCCCGGGTATTCGCCGCGCTCCATCAACAGCACATTGACGCCAGCCTTCGCCAATGTGTAGGCGCAAGCGGTTCCGGCCGGACCTGCACCGACTACAATCACGTCAAACTTCTCAGCCATACGTAACCTCCCTGTCCGGCTCCTTTTGGAACGCTTTCATCAACAACGGCACGATTTCAAACGCATCGCCCACAATCCCGTAGTGGCAAGCCTGGAAAATCAGCGCGTTCGGATCTTTGTTGATCGCAATAATCAGTCCGGAGTTGCGCATGCCGACCAGGTGCTGGATCGCGCCGGAAATCCCGATCGCAAAATAAATTTTCGGCGTCACCGTCACGCCTGTCTGTCCGACCTGATGGGCATGATCGATCCATCCCGCCTCCACGGCATCCCTACTCGCCCCGACCGTCGCCCCGATTGCTTCCGCGAAACGGTGGATGAGGGCAAAGCCTTCCTTGCTCCCCAGTCCTTTTCCTCCCGCCACGATGACGTCCGCTTCATCCAGTCTGACCTTTTCCTTCGTTTCCCGCACGATTTTCAATACTTTGGTGCGAATGTCCTCTTCCGCAAGCTGGATGCTCTCGCGGATCACCTCGCCTGTTCGGGTGGGATCAGGCTCGAGCGCCTTCATGACTTTCGGACGAACCGTCGCCATTTGCGGGCGGTGCTTTTTGCACAAAATCGTCGCCATGATGTTTCCGCCAAACGCCGGGCGGCTGGCTTCGAGCAGCCCTGTCTCCGCATTGACGTCAAGCATCGTCGTGTCGGCCGTCAGCCCTGTCTCCAGATCGGTAGCGACGGCGCTCGCCAAATCTTTGCCCGTCGAAGTCGCTCCGTACAAAATGATTTCCGGCTTGTGCTTCTGCACGCACTCGATGACCGCGCGCATGTACGACTCTGTGCGGTAGTCGGCAAAAATGCGGTCGTCGTAGACGTACACCTGATCTGCCCCGTACGGAAAAGCGGTTGGCGCCAGCTCCGTCACGCCCTCTCCGATCAACAGACCAGCGAGCGGCACGCCCCGTTTGTCCGCCATTTGCCGGCCTGCCCCAAGCAATTCGAGCGACACGGGTGCAATCCGCCCTTCCCGCGCCTCCAGATACACCCAGATGCCCCGATAATCGTCCAGATTCATGCCTGCCCCTCCTTCACACGAAACAACGTCTGTTTTCCCCGAAGGACTTCCATCAAGCGCTCAACCTGCTCCTGCGGGGTGCCCTCCAGCATTTCCCCTCCCTTTGGCTTTTCCGGCGGCCATACCTTCGCCACGATCGTCGGCGAGCCTTTCAGGCCGAGCAGGCTCCGGTCGATATCTCCGAGGTCGTTCACCGACCAGACAACCGGATTGTACCGGGCTGCGCGCAGCATGTTCGGCAGCGGCGAGTACGGCACCTCGTTGATCTCCTTTTCGACGGAAAACAGGCAGGGCAAGGAAGACTGGACGACCTCATAGCCGTCTTCCAGCTTGCGGTGAACGATGGCGAAGCCTTGCTCCTTGTTGACCTCGACCACTTTTTTTACGTTGGTGAGCGGAGGAATGTCGAGTCTTCTCGCCACTCCCGGACCGACCTGACCCGTGTCGCCGTCAATCGTCATTTTCCCGCAGATGACCAGGTCAACGGGCTGTGTCTCCGCGATTTTCTCGATCGCCTTGGTGATCGCATAGCTCGTCGCCAGCGTATCCGCCCCGGCAAACGCGCGGTCCGTCACCAGGTAGCCAGCGTCTGCACCGATCTCGACGCATTTGCGGATCGCTTTTACCGCTGGCGGTGGTCCCATCGTCACCACGGAAACTACGCCTCCATAACGCTCTTTCAAACGGACTGCTTCCTCTACCGCGTGTGCGTCATACGGGTTGAGAATCGCAGGTGCGCTGGCACGGTCCATCGTGTTTGTCTTCGGATTCATCTTGATGATCTTCGTGTCCGGCACCTGCTTGATACAAGCTACGATGTGCAGCATGAACAATCCCCCCTTGCTGCCGGGCGCGGGCTCGTTTTTTCCAGTCAAAGGTTGTCTTTCTTTCGCGCAATACATAGCGGGCAGCTTGTCGTTCGTTGTTACTAACCTATTGCAAGGCAGGCAGGCTTAGACCTGAAACGAACGGACTGCCGGCTCGTTCCATGAAAAAAACAGGCGAGTGAGCCGAAGCTCCCTGGCCTGTTTTGGCGGCAATACGTTTGCGGCGCGATCACGCCCGGCGGATCATGCTGACCAAATCCCGGGGGACATGGGTAATCGGCTCGCAACCGTCCCGTGTCACGATGACGGTGTCCGAATGGCGAAAGCCGCCAAGTTCCGGCACGTAGAAGCCTGGTTCAACCGTAAACACCATGCCTTCCTGCAGCAGCGCCTCTTCATCGAAGCGGAAAAAGGGCGGCTCGTGAATGTCCAGCCCGATGCTGTGCCCAGTGCGGTGAATCGCGTACTCGCCGTAGCCCGCCGCCTGAATGACAGCGCGAGCAGCCCGGTCCACCTCGCGCATCGGCACGCCCGCCTTGATCGTCTCAAGCGCGGCCTGCTGTGCGCGAAGCATGACGGCAAACGCTTCTTTTTGCCGCTCTGTCGCTTCTTCCACGAAGCAGGTGCGTTCGCATTCCGCTATGTAGCCATGCACGACAGCGTGATGCGTATGAATGAGAACGTCCCCTCGCTCCAGCTTGCGCGTCGTCGAAAAGACGTGGGGCATAATGGAGCGCGCCACTCCCGATGGCGTAATGGATTGCGTATGCACAACCGCATTCGGATAGCGCTTGGCGGCTTCCCGCAAAACAGCCGTGCGCCCCGCATCGTCGACTTCCAGCTCGCTTGCCCCCGGGCGAATGGCCGACAGAGACGCCTGCACAGCGAGACTGACCAGCTCCCCGGCAGCGCGCTTGCATATCGCCCAGCCCCCGTTGAGCAGGCAAATTCGGCAGTTGGAGGAAGAGGTCGGCGTTCAGCTCTTTTTCCGAACGAATCGGCACGTCGAACTGACGAGCGCAGGCAAAGCCTTTCTCGAAAAAGCGTACCAACTGCTCGATCTGGTCGAGGAAGCCTGCGACACGGCGCGAATGGCAGCAAGGGCCGAGCACGGCAAGCTGCTCATCGGCTTTACGGGAACGGCGCACCATCTGTTGCCGATTGTGACGGCTTACCGTGAGACGTATCCGAACGTAAGCCTGAACCTGCAACTGCTGGGCACGACTGCACAAGTCCAGGCCCTGCACGACAAGCGAATCGACGTCGGCTTCCTTACGCCGCCAGTCAACAGCGACCAACTGATTGTGAAGCCGTATTTTTCCCCGGAGATCGGGGCGATTTTGCCTGAGCAGCATCCGCTTGCGCAATCCGGCGAGCCGATTCGTATCACGGATTTGGCGGACGAGTCGTTCGTCATCACCCCTCGCCAGATCGGCCCCGGCTTTTACGACACGGTGACGAAGGTTTGCCACCAGGCAGGCTTTTCGCCGAAAATTACCGTCGAAACCCACGACATGCAGACGGTTATCGAGCTGGTTTCCTCGGGAATGGGGGTATCGCTTGGCCCTCGGCTTCCTTTGGCGGGCAAGTCCGTCGCCTTCCGGGCGCTCTCCGACGTGAGCATTCGCCTGGAGGCTGGCGTCGCCTACCGGATGGATGAGAAGTCCGAACTCGTCCATTCGTTTTTGGAGCTGTTTTTCCGCTTGTTCCCGCACGAAACGCAGTCATGAAGCATCGGCTCGGCCAGGCGCTGGTGCGCCGTCTGCTGACTGGCAGCGGCAGGCTCTCGCTGAAAACAAGAAACCCACCTTGGATTACCGGGTGGGTTTGCTTGTTTTTATGGCTGCCGCTCGTTGTGCAGCGAGTCAGGCAGTTGTCAATTGTTCAAAGATGATCGAGGCGGCGACTACTCCGATGCCCGATACGGACGCGTTCAGATTGGTGTCTCCGCTCAAATTTTGCAGCGTGATAACGTCATTTTCGAACAGGGTGACAGCGGCGTGCCCTGTGAGCACCCCTTGAGAGTTTTCGCCGTAGCTGGTTCCGGCCAGAAGCACGCCATTTGCAAACAGCGCAAACGGCCTTCCCACTTCTTGAACGTTCAGCTCATAAGTGATCTGGTACACCCCTGCTGCAAATTTCCCAAAAGGTCCTTTCAAATTACGCTCGTGCCTCCCCAGTTGTTCCAAGGCGCGCGCGAGTTCCACCTCAACGCCGAATACGTCGACCCGTCCTACATTCGCAACAAGCTTTCGTTCGATTTCTTTACCAAAATCGGTTCGTACGCGCCGCGGGCCGAGCACGTCCTGCTCTATCTCAATGGCGAATGCATCGGAATCTATCTCAAACTCGAAGCAGTAGATGATATTTTCCTAGCGGACCGCGGCCTGCCCGCTGGTCCCATCTACTACGCGGTGAACGCCAATGCGAATTTCTCCCTGCTCCGCCACAAGACCACCGAGGCAAAAGCAGCGCTGGAAGCCGGGTATCAGCGGAAGCTGCGCACGGAAGCAGACGACGGTTATTTGCGCGAGCTCATTTTCCGCATTAACGCCACACCGCAAGCCTTGTTTGCTCACATCATCAAAAAGTGGCTCGACATCCCGCAATATTTGCGCTGGCTAGCCGGAGCAGTCTGCACGCAAAATCTCGACGGCTTCGTCCACAGCTACGCGTTGTACAGACACGCGGAAAACAAACGGTTTTTCTTCATCCCCTGGGACTACGACGCGACATGGGGACGCAATGTGAACGGACGTGTGCTCGCTCCGGAAAATTTGCGCGTCCAAGGCTTCAACACGCTGACGGCGCGCCTTTTGGATGTCCCGGCGTTTCGCACGCAGTATGTCCGGCTGCTCCAGGACATCCTCGACACGACCTTTACCGTCGAACATTTGCGGCCGCATATTCTCGCCCTGCACGACGCCTTGCGCCCCTACGTCTCCATGGACCCATACAAACAAGACGTCCTCGCCACCTTCGCCACTGAGCCTGCGTTTATTTGCGCCTTCATCGAGGAGCGCAACCAGTTTTTGCGCCAAAGCCTGAAAACCTTTCAGCATCCGCGCTCCGGCTGAGCGAAAACACAGCAGGCGCGCATCCACGCTTCCCAGACACACAACAATCCTGCCCCTTTTGCCCCCATCCGGCAGGACACGCTGCTTCCTATTCCCACAAAAAAGACGCCTGGCATCAGCCGAGCGCTGACAGGCGTCTTTCTCTTTGCTTATTTTTTCAAGGACAGTTCAACCGATGCGTCCGTGAACTTTTTCGTTACCCGCTTCAATTTGATTTGCAGCCCGATTTCCGGAAGGATTTTTCCGACCTCCGGCACTTCCGGCATCGTGTAATCGTCGCTGTCGTCAAATGTAGTGACACCTTTGAGCGGCGCGTAATTCATCGTACCGAAAATGTAGTCGAGGTTCATGCCAGACGTTTTGTTCGGGCTGAATGCCGCGTCGTTCACCTGGTAGCGGGAATCTGCAATCGCGTCTTCGTTTCCTTCGTCGTTGTTCCAGTAGCGCACTTCCTGATGCGCATCGACTACGCCGAGCATGCCGTAGCCTGGATGCTGGCTTGTGTTGTTGTCTTGCGTTTTGCCATAGCGGCCGTCGTAGTACCAGATCACCATGCCTGGGTCGTAAGAGAAGAACGTGTCGTTGCGGCGGAAATACTTCAGTCCGGCGTCCACGCCTTCATGGGAGCGCAGCTCGATCAGGTAGTACGTGTCGTACATTTTTCCTTTGCCATCGAAGTGGATGAAGCCATCCAGTTCGAACTTCTGGTCGCCCTCGGCATCGTCGGCGAAAATGACTTCGCCATCCGCTTCCACTTCAAAGTTGTCGAGGTAGAAGCCAGGCATCGCCAAGCCGCCATCCGTCACGTAGTTGAACTCCACGCGAATTTTCTTGCCAGCAAAATCGTTCAGGCTGATTTTTTCCTGATCCCAGCCTTTGGTGACATCGTCGAACTGCTCGACGGTTTTGCTATCCCCTGTCTCTTCATCAATCACGTTGACGTACAGGTAGTCGTAGTCGGTTTCAATCGCTCTCCACGAGTCAAAGCTCATGGACGCCGAGCTGGCCCCGGTCAGGTCGATTACGTCCGACACCATTTTCGTATTCAGGTTGTCGCCTTCATCGGAGAAGTAGGCGTAATCCCCGTCTTTCGGCTGAGTCGGCGGTTCTTTTTCAGCCTGCGGCATGTTGAGCTTGATAACTTTTCCGCCCATCTCCTGGCTGGAAGCGTCGATCAGGCTGAACGTCTTCTTTTTCTTTTCCAAATCTTTATAATCGACGACGCGCGGAGAAATCCATTTTCCGCCGTACATTTCTTGCAGCATCATCTTGGACCATGGATCCAGTCCGGTTGGTTGCGTTTGGAAAACTTTACCCGTGTGGCTACCGGAAGACATCAAGGACCACGCACCTACTGGCGAGTCGTGCCCTTGCCTGGACGTGTCATACAAGTCCGGCAATCCGAGGTTGTGTCCGTATTCGTGCGCGAAAACGCCAGGTGCGCCGTCTTCCGGCTGAATCATATAGTCGAAAGCTTTCAGGCTGGTGCCCGGGATTTCCACCGGCTTTTTCAACGTCCAACGGTGCGACCAGATCGCGTCTGCGTCCTCGCCCGTCTCTTCGCCGATGCCCGCATGTACGAGCATCAGGTTGTCCAGCATGCCGTCCGGCTCCATCAGATCGCCATCGCCATCCAGGTCGTACGGGTCGCGCTGGTCGTAGTCTTCCTCTTTGCCCGCAATCGCTTCGCCTACGGCCCCCAGCGTTTCTTCGACCAGATCGCGCGGCGCTGCGTCGTTGCCGCTGGAATTGTTTCCGCCGTAATGCTTGTAGCTCTTTTCAGCCACTTGCCAAGGAGTGACTACTCCATCTACCGTCCAGCTTCTGCCGGATTGCAAATAGTAATACTCCGCCATCGTCGTCATGCTGGTGCCTTCTGGCGTCGTATAGCCTTTTTGATTGAAAAGCATGTCGCGGTAGTGCTTTTCGTTGAAATCCTTTGTCCAGAGCGTGTCGTTCACTTTCGGCAACTGGTTGTGCTCCCGATCGGGAAATTCAACGAGCGCGATCACGATGTTATCGGTATGTACTCGTTTGGAGGCGCGCAGTTCGCTTTCATCCTGATCCTCGACCTCTGCCACCCGCTTTGCCGCCTCCGACAAAGCTGCCTGCTGGGACTTCTCCGCTTTTTTCCCGAAGGACGAGGAGTTGTCGATGCCATGCGGCACTTTTTTGTCCTTGAGATAATCGAACAAAGCTTCATTGATTTCTTCCTGATCGGCGTCCTCATCAATAATGCCTTGCTCAATCAGCCCTTTTACCAATCGGTCAATATTGACTGTGGACAAGTCCACCTCCAAGGTATGCTTGTCCTCCTTCGACTTGGCCAGTCCCGCAGCAGGTGCAGCCGCAAATGCGCTCAGCACAAGCGATGACGAAAATAAAATAGATAATAGCTTCTTGCCTTTCTTCACTGCCGTTCACCCTCTTTTTCTATCTACTTGGTTTGGCCGGACTATGATTTTACCCCCCCACAGTTCCGACTATTCACAATTATTACACGTTTTTAGATCATAGCCAAAAATTTTCTTTCGACAGAAAATCGTTCCTGCGCAAAACCATTTTTTCGCCTAAGCAATCTGACCCAGAATGACAAACTCCACGCTTTTTCCATGTTTTATGCGAATCCTTGTCTGATAGCGGGGGAAGAAAAATTTCTCACAAGGCGTCTACGGCCAAAAGTCCTATGAAAATATTGTAGAATTTTGTCGATTTATAGCGGAAAATACTTCCTGGCTGAACCCCTTCCACTGTGTCTCGTTCATGTCGCCTACAAGAAAAAGCCGTCGCTAATGGACGGCTTTTCTTCTTCGCCAAAAGGCGAGACGTCATTTATTTTGCAGGCAAAATCACCGTGAACCGCGTCATTCCATGCTCCGAGACGATCTCGATGCTCCCGTTATGTTTGCTGACCACCGCCTGGACGATCGGCAATCCCGCTCCCCGCGCGTTTGAGCGCGTTGCCGGCTTGGTCGTATAGCCTACCGTGAAAATGTGCGCACGCTGCTCGGGCGAAATCTCCGCGCCCGTGTTCTCCACCTCGAAGACGTACTGCTTGTCCTCCCGGCGGCAGGCGATCCGAATCCGCTTTTCCCCATCCGCCATCTCTGCGGCATCTATCGCGTTGTCGATCAGATTGGACATAATTTTCACCAGGTCAATAGACGGAATGCCCTCAAACGGATCCGGGCACTCGGCGAACTGCATGACGATCTGCTTCGATTTGGCCTGCTCCCATTTTGTATGGAACAAAACCATCAACGCCGGATTGGCGATCCGCACCGTCAGATCGAGCAACTTCGTCTCCTTCAACAGCGACTGGATGTAATCGCGCGCCTTGTCGAAATAGCCGCATTCAATCAGTCCGTACAACACTTGCATATGGTTGACGAAATCATGTCGAATCGAGCGTATGGAGCTGATGACAGAGCGCAGCTCGTCCTGGTAATGCTCCTCCGTCTCTCCCACCGCCACGCGAATTTCCCGCTGGTACCAACGCGAAAGGCCCAGAATCAAAACGATCAGCACGACCACAAACAGTCCGTGAAACACGAAGACGGGCACGCTGTTGCGCACGACGTCCTTGCCTATGCCCTCGACCATCGCCATGTCGGTATCGACGCCGACGATGCCTGCGAGCCGGCCGTCCTTGCCCAGAAGCGGTGCCCCTGCCGACATGTAGACGCCGTAGTGGGGATCGCGAATGATGTCCGAATAATACGTCTCCCCCGCGCGAATTTTGGCAATCTGCTCCGCATTCACATAACAGGGGTCGCCAATCTGAAACTGGATGCCGGAATCGGGCGGATGGGCGGCGACCATGACTTTGCCGCCGCTTCCATCCGGATTGATTTGCAGCAAGTACAAGTACAGGACCCCGAACTGCTCCCGCACCTGGCTGAGCTGGGAGGTGAGCCGCTCGTACGCCGGATTTTCCTTTACGGGATGCTGCAAAAATTGCTCGTAGGACGCGACGTCGATTCGGCTGGCCGCCGCCGCAGCCGTCTTCATGCTCTGGTTGGCGATCGAGAGGCGAACGGATTGCATCGTATTGTAATAAGAGCCTGCTATGCTCAAACAGGTCATCGTCAAAAACAGGGCGCCGGACATCAGCACGCAAATCCAGACCCTGCGGTTTTTGGTGAAGGCAGTAACCATATTCTCCTCTGTCAATCTCTCTATGACGTGTCTTTCCTCTCTTCATTCTAGTCCATTTCTTTCGAGGCTGTCCACCTGCATCCCCCGTCACACCAGGCATACTCTGGTACAGCATAGATTGCAATATATTTCTCAATATTTTTATAATTAAGAGACTGCGAATTACCAATCTCTTTCTACGGGAAAAAGGAGTGGGTCCAATGCAAGACAAATTGTTTGCCCGTTTACAGGAAATTTACCCCGAGCTTGTGTCATTCAGACGCGATCTGCATATGTACCCCGAGCTTTCCTTCAAAGAGGAGAATACGGCCAAAAAGGTAGCGGACAAGCTGGCTTCCTTTGGCATTGAAGTCAAAACAGGTGTCGGCGGCATGGGCGTCGTCGGCTATCTCAAGGGCGGCAAACCGGGAAAAACAGTCGCCCTGCGCGCCGACTTTGACGCCCTGCCGATTCAGGATGAAAAAGACGTCGAGTACAAATCGCGCATTCCAGGCGTGATGCACGCGTGTGGGCACGACATTCATACAGCAGGGCTTTTGGGTGTCGCGCAAGTGTTGAGCGAATATCGTGACGAAATTCCAGGAACGGTCGTGTTCCTGCATCAATTTGCCGAAGAGCTGCCGCCGGGCGGCGCCAAGGCCATGGTCGAAGCAGGCTGCCTGGAAGGCGTCGACGTAGTGTTCGGCGCGCACGTAGCCTCTGACCTGCCAGTCGGCAAGGTCGGGATTGCGACGGGCTATGTAACGGCGGCTGCGGACAGCTTCGAAATCATTTTGTACGGAAAAGGCGGCCACGGCGCTTCCCCGCACAACTCGATCGACCCGATCGTGCTCGGCAGCCAGATCGTGATGAACTTGCAACAAATAGCAAGCCGTCAGATTGATCCGCTCAAGCAGGTCGTTCTGTCCGTCTGCTCGTTCCTCGGAGGCGGCGAAGCCTACAACGTCATCCCCGACCAAGTGCGCCTCAAAGGAACCGTGCGCACGTATGACGAGGAAGTGCGCGTCGCAGTCGAGCATTCCATGCGCCGCATCGTAGAGGCGAGCTGCCAGGCTGTCGGCGCGACGTGCGAAATCACGTACGAGCGCGGCTACCCTGCCACCTGGAACGACGAAGTGGAAACGACGCATGTCGAGGCAGAAGCCAAGCGTCTCTTCGGCGACGAGAACGTCATCAAGATGCCGCCGATCATGGGCGGAGAAGACTTTGCCTACTTCGCGCAGGAGCGGCCAGCCACTTTCTTCATGACAGGCGGCCGCAACCCGGAGATCAAGGCGACCTATCCGCACCACCACCCGAAATTCGATGTGGATGAGCGCTCCATGCTCCAGACCGGACAGTTGTTCATCGGAGCCTTGCTCGCCTACCAGGCGCGTCCGCAAGGCTAAGGCAGGGCAAACCATTCAGGCTCGTTTTGCCGATCCCAAACGCTCAAAAGCTGCCTGGCACGAATTGCGCCGGGAACGTTTTGCACAGAAAAAAGCAGGAGCTTTCCGCTCCCTGCTTTTTTGGCTTGCGTCTATACCTCGTGCCCGATAATCCAGTCCAGCCGCCTGCTCTGCACGTCGGCAGGTATCGTTTTCAGCAGCAGGCTGCGAAAGGCGACCGCCAGCGGATTTTCCCATTGCGTCACATAGCCAATCAGCCGCGAGCTGCGCACGATGGCATGCACCCGCTTTTTTCGCAGCCCTTCGTATTCGCGCAAAGCTGTGGAAAAATCAGCGGCGCCTCCCGCTTTTGCCAGGCAGCGCGCCAGCACGAGCGCATCCTCCAGCCCCTGGCCTGCTCCCTGGCCCAGATTCGGCAGCATAGGATGCGCAGCGTCTCCGATCAGCGTTACAAGCCCTGCTCCCCACTGCTTCAGCGGACGGCGGTCGTATATGTCATGGCGCAAAATCGCTTCCTCTGGCGTAGCCGCAATGACAGCCTGCACAGGCTCGTACCAGCCTTCGAACCTGCGCATAGCCGCGAGCTTTCGGGCGATCGGCGAATCTTGTTCGCCCTCTGGCGCGTTGACCGCCGCAAACCAGAAAATTCGGTTGCCGCCGATGTGCGAAAAGCCAAACCGGGCTCCTCTCCCCCACGCTTCGAACCCTCCGTGCGTTTCCACCGGATAGCGCTGGTCTTCGTAGCGGGCTATGCCGCGAATCGCCGTGTAGCCGGAGTAGCGCATTTTCCCCTCGCCAAAAAGCTGCTTGCGAACGCGCGAATGGATGCCGTCCGCGCCAATCAGGACGTCTGCTTCCGCTGTCGTGCCATCCGCAAAAGCCGCCTGCACGCCGCCCTTTTCCTGCGCAAAGGAAACGAGCTTTTTGTCCAGAACGAGATCGTGCGCCGCCACTTTCGCAAGCATGGCCTGCTGCAAATCAGCGCGGTGGATCAAGTAGCTGTCCGCCCCGCAGCGCTTTGCTTGCTGCTCAAAAGCCATCTCGACCAGCACGTTTCCTCGCCAGTCGCGTATTTTCGCCTCGCGAACAGGGGAACCAAGCTCGCGAACGCGCGCCCCCGCCCCGAGCTTATCCAGTGCTTTCATCGCATTGGCTGCGAGCACGATGCCAGCGCCGATGGCTTTTTGCTCCTTGGCCTGCTCGTACAACATCACCTGCCAGCCCGCCTGCTTCAATGCGATGGCAGCCGCCAGCCCGCTCACCCCGGCTCCGGCGATTATAGCCCTTCTGCCCATTTGCATGCCGCTCCTCATCGTGTCTGTTCCTGTCGGAAAGACTTTTTCCAAATAATAACACACCATGCTCGCCCGGGATACGAAAAAGCCGCCTTCTCCCTCGCACAGAAAAGCGGCTTTCGCTTGCTTCGTTTCCTTTTAAAAAAGATTCATGCTCAAATACCGTTCGCCCGTATCCGGCGCGATGCAGACGACCCGCTTGCCCGCTCCCAGCCTTTTCGCGACAGCAACCGCAGCAAACACCGATGCTCCAGACGACGGACCTACCAAAATCCCTTCCAGCGCCGCCAGTTTGCGCATGCTGTCCAGCGCGTCCTCGTCCGCGATCTGGATGATCTCGTCGTAGATGCCCGTATTCAAAATGCGCGGAATAAAGCCCGGACTGGTGCCGACCAGCTTGTGCGGTCCAGGCTTGCCGCCGGACAAAACCGGGGAGCCTTTTGGCTCGACGACGGCGATGTACAGCTCCGGAAGCTGCTCGCGCAACGCTTCGCCTGTCCCCGTAATCGTTCCGCCAGTGCCAGCGGTTGCGACAAAAGCGTCGAGCTGTCCGTTCGTCTGCGCCAAAATTTCGCGGGCAGTCGTGACCCGGTGGATATCGGGATTCGCCTTGTTTTCAAACTGTTGCGGGATGAAGCTGCGCGGAATCTCCTGCTGCAGCTCCTTGGCCTTGGCAATCGCTCCCGGCATCCGCTGCTCGCTTGGCGTCAGCACGACCTCTGCCCCGTACGCTTTTAAGATGTTGATCCGCTCTTTGGACATGTTGTCCGGCATGACCAATATCGCCCGGTACCCTTTGGCCGCGGCGTTCATCGCCAAGCCGATCCCGGTGTTCCCGCTGGTCGGCTCGATAATCGTGTCCCCTGGCCGGATCAGGCCCTCCTGCTCGGCTACGGCAATCAGGTTGTAAGCAGCCCGGTCTTTGACGCTTCCCGACGGGTTGAATTTTTCCAGCTTCACCCATACTTCTGCCGCTCCTTCGGGGACCATCCGGTTCAGGCGAACGAGAGGCGTGTTTCCGATCAGCTCCGTAATACTTTCGTAGACGCTCATAAAAAACCTCCCGACCAAAGCCACAAAGGCTGATTTATACGATTAAGAATAATACAATAAAACCGATCTGAAAATAACAAAATCTCATTCGCTCCAGAGACTTGGCTGCTGCATCGAGCCATTCCCCGAAACCTTGCTATCTAAAGCGAACGCGTCTTGCTTTCCCTCTTCGTCCGAAGTCGTGCCAGGTTGTCCTTCTACCGGATAAACCTCTAGTCCATTCTTTTTTTGCACAATCTGCACAAAAAAGCTCAGCCTCCCGCCGCATCGAGCCGTCCGGAAGCTGAGCCTGTCTTTTTCCGCTATCGGTGTATCAGTGCTAGTAGCCGTACTTGGACCTCGTCTGTTCGAGCACGGCTGCCGCCTGCTGGTAGAGCTTGTTTGCGGAAGCTTTGACGCCCGCCTGCTCTTTTTCCAGCGTGCCGAGCCGCTGCTTCGCCTGCGCGATCGCATCGGAGCCTGTCTTGACCGCGTCCGTCAACGCTTTTTCCCGCTTCTCTGCATCTGTCACGCTCGCCTTGATTTCCTCCCACACCGCCTGCGCGTCTTTCATATCCGTCTCCAGCACCGCGATGATGTCCTGCATGCTCTTTTTCTTTTGCGCAATCGTGCTGTCCATGGCGTTCATCCCGTCGACCAGCACCTTCATGCTGCCGAGCGTCCCGGCCATCACGTCGTATTCCATTTTGCTCAGGCTAGGCTGTTTCGCGTATGTAATCAGCTCGTCCAAAAGACCTTGCAGCTCGACGACCTGGTCTTTGGAAAACTGCAGCTCCTCTGCGAACTGGATTTCCTGCAAATATTGGGCGCTCTCCAGCATATCGGCCGTAAGCCTCCCCGTCTGCTCGACCTTTTTAGCGAACTCGACGCGCGCTGCTTCCTTGGCCCGTTGCTCTTCCACTTCTTTTTTCTTCTGGGCGGCTTCCTGCTCGACGCTGTTCGTCCACGCCGCCAGCTTGTCGTCGTACGTCTGCTTGTTGCTGGCTGCGAGCTTGGTTTCCGCCGGCTCGCCTTGCGCAAGCGGCCCCTGGAACAGCAGCCCGTCTGCGCTCACCTTGGCCTGGAGCTTTTGGCCCGTCGTCTTCTCTTGAAGGGTAAGCGTATCTTTTTCCATCGTCCCCGTCCAGACGCTTGTCTCCGTCTGCAAGCGCGGAATCGTATCCTCGACGAGCAGCTTGGACAACGTTACTTCAACGTTGACCTGGTCATTTTCCGCTGTTACTTTTGCGTACGCCATCCGGCTGTTGTCTTCGTACAAATACCCTTCTGCCAGCGCAATCGGCCCCAGCAAGCGATAGCCCCAAAAGCCCAACGCAATGACAACCAGTAGCGCGATTCCCAGTAATAGACGTTTGTTTTTCCCCTGCATGCTGCGACCCCTCATCCGCTTTTTTCTGTTTCCTTTGGCCTGTTTTTTGCCGAAACGTGCCACAACTTCATCATACATGAACCGCATTCCGAAACCATATGAGTCGAAAGGCCAATTCCTGTGCAGTATGGCGGATTCATTTGAACGCCGTCAGCCCAAAAAGCTATACTTGGAGTATATCATGACAGGAGGCCCGATTGATTTGGAACCCAACTACGTGAAAAAGCAGGTGATCTTGCAGCCGTTAAAAGCCAATTTGCTTGCCTGCGTGTGCTTCCTGCTGTTCGTTCCGGCAGCTTTGTTCGCGTTTCTTTATCAGACGACACTCGCCTTTACGCTCTCGTTTGGCGACTTCTTCCTGTTTTTTCTCGCGGTCGCAGTTGGCGTAATCGTCCATGAACTACTGCACGGAGTCGGCTTCCTGCTCAGCCGCCAGGTGTCTGTCGCAGATATTCGCTTTGGCGTGGTGTGGCGCAAGCTCGTTTTGTACGCTTGCTGCCTGAAGCCGATCTCCATCGGCAGCTATCGGTTTGCCGTCCTGCTTCCGAACTTGCTGCTCGGCGTGCTGCCGCTTTTCCTGGCGTACTTCTTCCATTCGATCTTTTGGTACTTATGGAGCATCGCGATGCTGCTCGGCGGGTTTGGCGACCTGTACATCCTGTGGACGCTTCGCGCTTTTCCCAAGCAAACGAAAATTGCCGACTCGCCAGACAGCATCGGTTATGTTGCCTATGTTCCGGACCCGAAACAGTTGTAAGGAAAATCTGGCAGGTTACGATTACTTGTCTGACGCGAGAACCCTTGGAGATTCTGTCATGCCATCCCGCAGAAAGCGCGAGCGCCTTCCCGCCAAGCCTCCCTCGTCAAGCGTGCCTATGCAAAAGAACCACAGCAAAAAGCCGACGTCTCTGGCAAAACGTCGGCTTCCTTTTATTCCTTCGCGCTTCATCCTCGCTTAGACGGCCACTTTTTTGCGCGCGGCCGGAAAATACATCCCCGCTGCTCCCAGCACGCCCGCTTCCGCTCCCATCGTGCTCAACTGAATCGTCGCCTGGCTCGCCATGCGCGAGATGCAGCGCTGGCGGATTACCCGCTGCGCTTCTTCGAGCAGGATCTGTCCGTTGTTCATGACTCCGCCGCCGAACACGATCACCTGCGGATTGAACAGGTGGATCAAGTTGGTCAGGCCGACGCCGAGGTAGTAGCCAGCCTGCCGCAGCAAGTCGATGCTGAGCGCATCCCCGCTCTGTGCCTGCTCGCCGATCTCCTTGGCCGTAATGCGGCTGAGCTCGCCCGTGGTGCAAGTGCGCAAGGAGCTGGCCGTACCGGATTGCAACTGCTCCTGCGCCATTTTGGCGAGCGCAAGCCCGGAGACGTAGTTTTCCAGGCAGCCTCTGTTCCCGCAGGCGCAGAGCGGTCCTTCCGGGTCAAGCGATATGTGCCCGAACTCTCCCGCGCTGTCGCCGATTCCGGTAATCAGGCGGCCGCCGCTGATGATGCCGGCTCCCACGCCCGTGCTGACCGTCACGTAAATGAGATCATCCGTGCCACTGGCGCTGCCAAAAGCCCATTCCGCCACCGCTGCCGCATTGGCGTCGTTGATGAGCTGCACCGGAACGCCAAACCGTTCGTGCAGCCTGTCGCCGATTGCCACGTCGCTCCAGTTCAGATTGCTCGCAAAGATGACCATGTGCCGATGCGTATCAATAATTCCGGCAGTAGCGATTCCGATTCCGCGTATTTGCGCGAGGCCGACACCGCTGTCCGCAAGCACGGACTGCACCAGATCGCCAATTCGCAAAATGACAGCATCAGCCTCGTCCTCCTTTTGCGTCGGCGCATTCGCTTGGCTCAGGATGCAGCCATTCTGGTCGACGATAGCAGCGATGATTTTCGTGCCTCCCAGGTCAATTCCGATGGCATATGGTTTGTCTTGGGTCATCCTTTGACTCACATCCTCGCTGTCTGTTCTCTATTGAAAAATGGCGTCAAGCGCCTGGGAGCACTGCGCGAGCAGCAGCTTTGGCTTGTGGGCAAACGGCGAGATTTCCGGGATGACATAGCCGCTGTACTCCACCTCGCGCAGCGCCTCCACCACGCGATCCCACGGGATGTCGCCAGCCAAAAGCGGCACGAATCCGGTAATGTTGCCCGTCGACGTCTTGAAATCTTTGACGTGAATGGCGCGGATTCTTTTCCCCAAAATCCGGATCCACTGCTCGGGAAACCCGAACTGCAGCACGTTGCCGACATCGAAATAAGCGCCTACCCACGGGCTATTCACTTCGTCGATCAGTCCGGCCATTTCCAGCGGACTGAGCAGGAACTTGTTCCAGACGTTTTCGATGCCGATGTGCACCTGCTTGGCCGCTGCCGTTTGCGCCAGCCGCACGAGCGCCTCGCGTGCGCGCTCATACGCCTTGTCGTACGAAACCTCCGCCGTCACCAGTCCAGGCACCACGAGCACCGTCCGGGCGCCAAAAATGCTCGCCGCCTCGATCATTTTCTCGACGACCCGAATGCCTTTTTCGCGAACTGCTTCGTCATTGTGCGTAAGCGGGTACTTCCACAAAAGCGCCGTCGAGACGCTCGGCAGTTCCAGCCCATGCTCGCGGGCCTTTTGCGCGAGCAGCCGTAACTCTTCCTCCGTCATCTCCAGATGCAAGCAAGCGTCCCCTTCGTCGAGATTCAGCTCGACGCCCGCGTACCCGTACGCTTTTGCCTGCCGGAAAATGTCCTCTGCTCCGGTTTCCTTCGGGAAGCACCAGGCGTTGATTCCTTTTTGAAAAAACATGCTGTTCACTCCCTTATTCATCGTGCGAAATCGTGACAGGTGTGCCTGACTTCGCAGACTGATTGGCCGCCAACGTAACCGCCAGCGTCTTTTTCGCCGAGGCATACGGTGACAGGACCAGGCTCGCATCCCCTGTTTCGATTGCCGTGACAAACGCCCGGTCTTGCTTCCTGTACATGTCCACCGTTGCTTCTGTCGTGCGCGTTCCCGCCTCGTCCGTGATCGTCAGCTTTCGGCCGTCGATCTGGACGCGGAAATGCTTCCCGAGAATTTCCACCCCTGTGCGGTGATCGGCCTGGATGAAGCACGTATCGAGCTGCCCGATCGCCCCTGTTGCAAACGACAGGCTGACCGCCGATACTTCGGGAATGTCGATGCCGTCGATGTCTTGCGAGGCCAAAAGCGCCATCTGGGCGTACACTTTTTCCACGTCCCCGGCCAAAAAGCGCATCATGTCGAGCGTATGCGTCGCCTGCTCAACTAGCTGGCCCCCGGATTTGCCCATCTGCCGCCACCACGGCGTCTCCACAAATTTGGTCAAATAATGGCCGCGCACCAGCGCGATTTGCTTGTCAGCCAAATAGTCGCGGGCCTGCTGCACGATGTCCAGATAGCGCAGGCAATAGCCTGTCGCGCTGATAATTCCTGCTTTCTCGATCGCCGCCTGCTTCCTCTTGACTGTCTCCAGATCCAGTCCGATCGGCTTTTCCACGAACAGGTGAATGCCTCTGGCCGCAGCCTGCTCCTCGATTTCTTCATGGGCAAAAGGCGGAACGCAGACAAACAGCGCATCGAGCTGTTCATGCGCGAGCAGCTCCCGCCAGGACGTGTAGCCCGCAGCCCCGATCTGCTCAGCCGTAGACGCCGCCGCTTCCTTGTTCACGTCGCAGACGGCTGTGACTCTCACCCGTTCGTCAGCGAGCAAGCCTTTCAGGTGATGCTGTCCAATCCCGCCAACGCCAATCATTCCGATCTGTATGCTCACTCTCGTTCACCGTCCCAGCTAGCGTATGACTACCGGCTGCTTCTGCTCAGCCGACTGGTAGGCAGCAAGCGCGACTTCCACCGCCCGCATGCCGTCCTCTCCCGTTACCGATGGCGCTTTTTTCTCCCGGACGCTCGCGACAAAGTCGCTCACCAACTGGCTGTCCATGTCGTCGCCCCAGTTCACCCACTTCAAGCCTTTGTCGTTGCTGTACACGTCGAGCTTTTGCGAAAAGGCGTCGAGCGAAATCGTGCCTTCCGTGCCGATAATCTCCATCGTGACGTCGCCCCAGACCGGAAACGTCTTGTTGCGCGACCAACTGCAATCGAGCGTGGCAAACACGCCGTTTTCAAATTCGAGCGTCAAAATGCCGCAGTCGTCAATCGGAGTAGCGGAAAACTTGCTGTCTACCTCCGCGTACACCTCGCGCACTTCTGCGCCCATGAACCAGCGCATCAAATCGACGACGTGCACCGTATGGTCGATGACTGCGCCGCCGCCGGATTGGGCCGGATCGACGAACCAGCCGCCCGGATTTTGCCCCCGGTTCGTCCCGCGGATCGCCATGATGCGGCCGATCTTGCCTTGCTCCACGAGCTGTTTGGCCCGCACGACCGCCGGATGGAACCGGACCGGGAACGCCGTCTGCAAAATGACGCCTTGCTCGCGGCACACGTCGATCATTTCCTCGGCCGCCGCCAGCGTGGTCGCGAGCGGCTTTTCGCACAGGATATGCTTGCCTGCCTTCGCCGCTGCTACGGTATGCTCATGATGCTTCGCATTTTCCGAAGTGATGATGACCGCGTCGATGTCCGTTTTCAAAAGCTCGCGATAATCGCGGTAAAACGGTACGCCCCACTTCTCTGCCGCCGCCTTGCCGCGCGCTTCGTCCTCGTCGGCAACCCCGACCAATTGTACGCCCGCAAGCTTCCCGACAGCATTCGCGTAGCTGTACGCATGCATATGTGCGACACTGATGATTCCCAGTTTCATATGTGGTCCCCTCCTACACTAGCGTTACGGGCTTGCCCGTTTCGATTGACTCAAGCGCGGCTCGCGCGATTTCCACTGCCTTCACGGCATCCTCGACCGTCACGCGCGGCTCGCGGTCGTTTTCGATGCAGTCGATGAAGTGCTTCAGCTCGCGGAAATACGGATTTTCCCGCAACGGACTCTCCGGCACCGCCACTCCGCTCATGCCCGCCTGCTTCGCGCGGTTGACCGCGATCAGCGGCTTTTCCTTCGCGCTGTCGTACTGAATGATGCCTTCGCTGCCAGCCAGCTCCATTTTCATCGAGAAGCCTTCATGCGCCCACGAGCCTTCCACGTGCGCGATCATCCCGTTTTGAAACCGCAGCGTCACCAGCGCGTAATCCATCCGCGCGAATCCGCGCCCGAGCAAGCTTTTCGCATAGACGCGCTCCACGTCGCCGAAGCACCAGCGCAAAAAGTCAAAGTCGTGAATAATCATGTCCAGCACGAGGCCGCCGCTGTTTTTGTAGTCGGCATACCAGTCGTTCCACGCGGTCGGAAAAATCCCGCCCCGGAACGTCCGCGCCACGCCGACATTGCCAATCGCGCCGTCCTGCACCAGTTGACGGGACTTCTCGTACTCGGGGAAAAAGCGCAGGACGTGGCCGACGAACAGCTTGACGTTTTTCTCGCGGCAGTAGTCTACGATGGACTCTGCTTCTTCCTTGTTGCGCGCCAGCGGCTTTTCGCAGATGATGTGCTTGCCGGCGTCGGCTGCTTTTTGCACGTACGTCTTGTGCAGGTAGGTCGGCAGGCACACGTCAATGATGTCTACCCGCGCGAGCTTTTCCATCGCTTCCTCATAGCTTGCGAACCACTCTGTCTTCGTCTCGGCCGCCAGCTCGCGACCGCGTTCTGCGCGAATGTCGACAATGCCGACCAGCTCAACGTTTTCCATAGCAGCGTAAGAGCGTGCGTGAACAGTTCGCATCGTACCTGCTCCGATTACCAGAACATGATGCATATTGGTTTTTCACTCCTTCTGGGGAAAATGGCTATTTGGACCCGGTTAGGGTAATTCCCTCGACAAAATGCTTTTGCAAGAAAATAAAGACAATAATCATCGGCCAAATGGCAAGAACGGAGCCGGCCATCAAAATCGGATAGTTCGTCATGTTCGTATGTTCTCCGGTCAGATAAGCCAATCCTGCGGACAAGGTCATTTTATCCGGCGTACTGTTGACGATCAGCGGCCACATCAGGTCGTTCCAGGACCAGAGGGCGACGAAAATCGCCAGTGCGATCAGCCCGGGCTTGGCCAGCGGCAGCATGATCCGCCAGTAAATCTGGAAGTGGTTGCAGCCGTCCAGCTTCGCCGCTTCCTCCAGCTCTTTTGGCAAGGACATGAAAAACTGGCGCAACAGAAACGTTCCGAATGCGCTGAACAGTCCCGGCACAATCAACGCCGTGAGCGTATTCAGCCAGCCCAGCTCCTTCATGATGAGAAACTGCGGGAGCAAAAACACTTGCCCCGGCACCATCAAGACGGACAAAAACACGATGAACAAGGCGTTTCTCCCCGGAAACTCGATGCGGGCGAACGCGTACGCCGCAAGCGAACACAAGAACACTTGCCCGACGACTTTCACCACGGTAGTCAAGATCGTATTCCAGTAAAAATCGTAAAAAGGCAGCATCTCGAAAATATGCGTGTAGTTCTCCCATTGCAGCGCCGTCGGCCAGATGACAGGCGGCACCTGCGTCGACTCGCCCAGCGTTTTCAGCGAGGTGAGCACCATCCAGACAAACGGCGCGACCATCACCAGAGCGCCAGCGATCAAAACAAGATGAATCAATACGTTTTTGGCTGCTCGATTACGTCCTGTTCGGACACTCATCCCTCATTCCTCCCATCCCGTCATGCTCGCTTAATCGTAGTGAACCCATTTTTTCTGCATTTTCATCTGGACGGCCGTCACAATCAGGATCAGCACGAGCAGCACGACAGCCACTGCGGCTGCATAGCCTCCGTTGCCCGACTCGAAGCCGTTGGTGAAGAACAAATACGCGACTGTTTGCGTAGCCTCGGTCGCCGGATTGCCCAGCTTGCCGATCATCAAATAAATCAGGTCAAACACCTGGAAGGCGCCAATCAGCGACGTAATGCTGACGAAAAAAATCGACGGCGTCAACAGCGGCAGCGTGATGGTGAAAAACATGCGCACAGGTCCGGCGCCATCCATTTCGGCCGCTTCGTAGTAGCTGCGCGGAATGCCCTGCAAGCCCGCGAGGAAAATGACCATGTTGTAGCCGATCGAGCTCCAGACCGCCACGATAATGACGGCGTACAGCGCGATCGCCGGGTCGGATATCCAGCGCGGCCCCTCAATTCCCACCAGCCCGAGCAAGTAGTTGATTAAACCGTAATCGGCGTTGTACAGCCATCTCCACACCATCGCCACGGCAGCCGCCATCGTCACGACCGGCAAGAAATACAGCGTGCGGTAAAACGAGATGCCTTTGATTTTTTGGTTCAGCAAAACGGCGATCAATATGGAGATGGCGATACTGGCAGGCACCGCGAGCACCGTATAGACGAACGTATTTTTCAGCGCGATCCACATGTTCGGGTCCTGGAACAGCAGCACGTAGTTGTCGACGCCCGTCCATTTGTACTTGCCGAAGCCTCCCCATTTGGTAAAGCTGAGATAGATGGTTTGCACGACTGGCCATATGTAAAACACACCCAAACCGATCAGCGTCGGCGCGATCATGAGATACGCCCAAAGCCAGTCACTTCGCTTCATCCGGTTCAACGATTTTTCCGCTTTTGGCCGGGCAGCGGCATGCACCTCAGGCTGAAGTTGGCTGCTCATCGCAATATCCCCCCTGACAATAAGCTCGTAGCAGGGGATGGCTCCGTTCACCCTCCGAAGCCATCCGCCCGTTGAAACCCTACTCTTGCGCCAGCAGCTCGTTCATTTTTTGCGCAAGCTCTTTGGCTGCATCCTCCACACTCATTTGGCCCGCCCAGGCTTTGGTCATGTACTCCGTCTCCAGCTTGGCCCACTTCGCCGTATCTTTGGAAATCGGGTACGCCTTGGCGTTCGCTGCCTGATCGATGAAAATTTGCAGATTGAAGTTCGGCATCGACTTGACCCACGTATCCTGGGTGCCGTTGAACGCCGGAATCGCCGCGCCTTTGCTCGCCTGAATCTCAGCCGCTTCCTTGGAGCCCAAGTACTTCACAAATTCCCACGCTTCTTTCGGATGCTTCGTGTTCGCCGCGATCACATTGCCCAGGCCGTGAATGACGCTGGTGTTTTCCTTGCCTTTTGGCAAATACGCGACGTCTACCTTGTCTTTTGTATATTCGTTGGTGTGAAAAGCGCTCGCCATCCACGAACCCGTGTAAATCATCGCCACCTTGCCCGACTCGAACAACTGCGTGGACTCGGTTTCCGACATTTGCGCCGCAGACGGGGACACTTTGTCGTTAATCATGTCGACCCACAGCTTCAGCCCCTCGATCGTTTCCGGTTTGTCAAAGCCCGACGACTTCTTGTCCTCGGAGATGACGTACCCGCCGCTCTGGAAGATCGTGTTGTAGTAGTTGTCCTGTCCGTACGGCGCTGCCGCGATGCCCCAGATGCCTTTTTTCTCGTCTGTCAGCTTTTTCGCCGCTTCCTTCAGCTTGTTCCAGTCCCATGTCTCGTCCGGATAAGGCACGTTCGCTTCATCAAACAGTTTTTTGTTGTACCAGAGGCCAATGGTGTCAAAATCTTTCGGCAATGCGTAGTTTTGTCCCTCGTATGTGTACAGATCAACCAGCGCCTTCGGGTAGTTCCCGAGGTCGATGCCGTCCGCCTTGATCTGGTCTGTGATCGGCAACAACACGTCGTTTGCCGCGTACTTGATGATCCGCGGGCCGTTGATCCAGAAAACGTCCGGCAACGTGCCGCCAGTCGCAGCCGCTTCCATCTTCGTCCAATACTGTTTGTTCGGCGTCAGCTCGATCTTGATGTCAATATTGGGATTGGCTTCGTGGAATTTCTTCGCAATTTCCTCCATGGCCGGCATCTGGTTTTTGTCCCACAGGGCGTACGTAAGCGTTACCTTTTCTCCGCTTGCCGCACCCGGCTGTTGCCCTTCAGACGGGGCGGCGCTTTGTCCGCCACCGGAACATCCTGCCACCGCTACCAACAGAGCGGCCATCGCCAATGAAACCAACTTTTTCATGTGAAATCCCTCCTCGACATTACGTTCTCCTCTGTTTTACCCCCAGCTTTTGATTGAAACGACTGTGCCTTGACCTCCGCGGCTCCCCCCTTTCACCATCCGAGGCTCACTTTCTTTTTCCAATGCTAAAATAAAGTCTGCAAAAAGGAACTACAGGCTGAAATGAAAAACGTCCTGTAGCAGTACGGCAGCGGCTGCCTTGACTTCAAAGTCCGCTCCCAGCATAGTCGGGCGGAACTCCAGCCCTTCCACCATGATGCCCATTGCCTGCTCCCGCACCTGTTTTTCGATACGCTCGAACAAGACGTGGTTGTCGCGCATCATTTCCCCGCCGAGAATAATCAGGCTCGGGTTGAACAGATTGACCAGATTGACGATGCCGATCGACAAATACGACGCGATCTCTTCCACGATGTCCTCGCACACCTGGTCTTTTTGCTGCAAGGCTTGGCGGAACACGTCAAACGTAATTTTCGTCAAATCTCCGCCAGCCAGCTCCAGCACGAGCGTCTCTTTGCCGCGCGCAATCGCGGACAACAAGCCCGTGTAGATCGCCGGCCAGGCGACGTAGTTTTCCAGACAGCCGACATTGCCGCAATCGCAGCGCATGCCGCTCCGGTCCACTGTCGTATGCCCAAACTCGCCCGCGCCCCCGCGGCTTCCGCGGAAAATGGAACCGTTTACAACAAGACCTGAACCTACCCCTTCTCCGACTGTCACAAACAGCAGGTTGTCGGCATCAAGCCCCACGCCGAAGTTTTTTTCCGCCAGCGCGATCGCATTGGCGTCATTGTCCAGCCACGTCTCCATGCCAAAGCGCTGCTCGGCGAGATCCTTCAGCGGAACATCCGTCAGCCGCAGCTTGGAGTTGAAGCGAATCACGCCGCTTGCCGCATCGACAATCCCCGGCGCGATGATCGAAATGCCGAGGCAACGGGTGACATCCTCCACCTGCCCCAAGAAGTCCGCGATCGAATCCAGCACGTACTGCACGATCCGCTCGCTCACCATGTCAGGACCGACCGGGTACACCTGCTTGCGCTTGGTCGCCGCCTCCAGGTTCATCTCGGCAATCGTAATCGCCGTATTCGTGATGGAAACGCCGATCAAAAACTTCCCGTCCGGGCAAAAGCGCACCATGATCGGCTTGCGCCCGCCCTTCGATTCCCCTGTGCCATCCTCCGCTACCAATCCGTCGCGAATCAGCTCGTTGACGGCCGAAGTGACGGTGGTAGGGCTGATGCCTTGCCTTTTGGCGATGTCGCTGCGCGAGATGGGCCCATGCTGGCGGATTGTATCGAGTATGATAAAGCGATTCAGTTCTTGAATGAGTTTCAAATCTCCAGTCCTGCGCATCGTATAAGCTCATCCTTTGTTTTTCCAATGACTTTATAAAGTCATCTTAGCAGAATATTCAAGCTTGTGTCAATTTGGATTTTTCAGTTTTTTATGAGTTTTCTTCGTGTTCCGGTTGCTGTCGGGAGCTTTGGAAATGGCATTGTCTTCCTGTATGATGGGGAGAGGAAGGTCTGCTTCTTGCCCCAAATCTCGCAACTAAACCAAAGGTGGTGCTGTCTATGGGTTCTCATCATTTGCTCCATCGAGAGATCAGAGGCTGCTTGCTGCCCTATCTGTTTTATTGCTTCCTCTCAAAACTGACGTTGCAAAGGTTCCGCCCGATTGAGGGCAAGAAAAAAGAATACGAGACAAAATGGCGCGAGAGCCGCTATTTGTAGGAGGTCTACCTGCGCATGTGCAATAACCTAATTTTTGGTATAATTAGAAAAAGTAGCATACTTATCCGACAAAGCAGGTGATTCGATTGGCAAGTTTGGGCGACTCTTCGATTGTGATGTTTCTGCCCTTGCTATTATTTTTGCTTTTCAACGCGATAAACATCCTCATCAGCATTTGGGCCTACCGCGATTCGCGGCGCAGAGGCAACAGCAAAGAATTTTCCGTTATCGTGCTGGTTGCGCTGCTTTTTTTCCCGGTGATCGGGTTGATTGTGTATTTGATTATACGGAAGGATTAGGCTTTGCCGGGATGCGATATTGAGCATCCCTCTTTCGTGTTCACCTGCCAGCCCTGCCAATCTGGCTCGACGGAATCACCGTTCAGCTTTGCGAAAAGGAGCATTTTCATAGACCGGCAGGCTCGAAGCTAAGCCAGCAGTCATTTTTTTGCGTGCTACACAGCTCAACATGTCACCTATGCGGAGGGAACGATGAAGGAAACAAATCCCTAGATGGTTTTTTGGGCGCTGCTTGCTTGCCAGTGCCCAAAATCGCGTTGAATGGTGGATTGATCGGAAAAACAACGTCCGAGCGGTATGGCTGTTCGGCAACTTTTTTATGTTTTATTTGGCGATGAACATCCCGTTTCTTGCTTCTATGCAGGAAAACGCAGCTTTTCACTGGGCAATCATATCGTGATGCACTTCGCGGCTTTGCAAGTAGTTATGCAGTATTTTTCCAAACAAAAACATGAAAAGGAAAATTTTTCTTAATAGTGAATTTGGAATTTTAAGGAGGGGCTTTTGTGAACACTGCCATTGCGATTCTCACTTTTATCGGAGATCTCATCCCATTAATCGTTCAACTGCTAAAAGCCTTTGCTTAATTTCCGAACGATCCGCAATGCAAGGGGCTGTTCCTCTGTCATTTTCCATGACGTAAGGGACAGCCCCTTCTCTCATTTAGCTCATTGTCTCAATTTCATTCCTATTGATGAGAAAACAATCGCCAGGTTTATCGCTAATTCTTTCGTGAACAAAAATAATCGTCCAGTCCATGGTCGAGTCAAACAGATACATATCAAAAGTGAAACGCGTGTAAGATTGCATCAATTTTGCTGCATCCATCGTAAACACTTTGCCGTATGCGAACTCTTTGCCTAACTTGCTTGTTGCGTCCCAGAAAAACAGCACTTCTTGTTTGCTTTTCAAAAAATCTGTTGCTTCAGCCAAGCTCATCCCTTGCATTTTGCAGCAAGCCTCTTTTCCCAAAAACTCCCAAAGGAATCCTCTGTGCAATGTTGCATATCTTTTATAGAGAAACTTGCGAATTTGGTTACTGTTTACATCGAAAAATGTTTCTATGTACTGCCTGCGAAGCAGTTTTGCCCTCGCTTCTGGCAAAACGGGAATCTGCCGCACATTCACGACATCTGGCAAGTATTCTACTGAACGATAAACGTATTCGTGATACTTGCTTGCTGCTCCAAATACAAACTCTCTATATTCGCTATATTCGTCCCCTTCAAGCACCTCGTAATTCGTCATCGAAAACATGTCATGTTCATAGGTAGATAAAATTCTAGGTACTTTGGAGTAAAGCCCCGCAGGTATTTTCGCAGCTATAAACGTTTCCGGGATATTCGCAATGGAACTGACTCGCTTGCCAAATATATATTTTTCCCCACTTGAAAAGAAATAATAGACATTATGTTTCATCACATGTTCAATCTCTGACAAGATCGGGTCAGGCGCTTCGAAAAATTCATCCCAATCAAAATCCAGATCAACCTCTATACCTGCGATATAAATTTCTTCCATTTCCACAATGTTTAAACGCATTCTATCCTCCTTATCTCACTAAAATCATAGCAGAAAAACGTCCCCAGACAGTAGCACTTGAAAGAATAAAGCGGTGGCGAAGAAGACGGTGTTCTGGTCGAGCGTGATGATACTCTTTTTCCGACAGAGAGGACGTAAGTCTCGACATGGGGAATCCATTAATTTATTTATTTTAAACCAATCCATGGAAAGAAATGATGTCCTTCGATTTGCTCCCAAGAACCATTAATCTTCTTCTTTAAATGCCAATGAGGAAGATTGGCAGGCCTATTGTTCCCTCTTGAATCTATGTAATGAGGGGTGTGCTTTACATTTTTATAATTGGGTTGATCGACAATTTTTTCAGCATAATCTTCACGGACGCTAAACGTGTCTTTTTCCTGACGAGCCAACAGTTTAGCTTCACTAAGAGTTAATGGATCCCCAACAATCACTCCACCCAGCCGATTTAAAAAAGCTCTAAAATGCTTCACTTTATTTCTTTTAATTTCGTATGTAACTGTTTCGCTAATCGACAGACTTTCTGTAACGATTTTAATAAATGACCTGCCTTCGTTATTCCCAATATCTTGAGCAAGTCTATCTTTTCTTGCAACATAGTCACTCAAATAATCGCTGACAATGATGGCTCCCGTAACAAGAGCAACAAAATCCCCTACCGGAAGTGGACCATCAATCGCAGCAATCACTCCCAATGCAGCCAAGCGCGCTGCCAACTGTCTTTCTGTCATACGAATCCCGGCATTTTTCAATACAGTTAGCGCTTCACTCGTTGCCATACTCCTAAGAGATACTTGTTTGGAAGACTCATCTTCTGGAAACTCGTTATGAATCTGGTAGTAATCATAATATTCTTGAGCAAGTGTATCTATGCGCTCGAAATCTCTCTGTAGTGCTTCTGGATCTACTTCTTCCATATATCTCATTGCATCACTCTGATTCGTCGTATCAGGAACTTGATATTTATCAACAATTGATGCTACTTCTGCAAATAAGTACTCCTCATTTTCTTCCATATATTTGGTTAATTCATTATTCATTTCTCTTGCTTGTTCTGTCTCGGTTTCAGCCATTATTTCCATGAAATGCTCAATCTCGCTACGTTGAATATAGCCATCGTCTTCCTCAGTAGTGCTGGCGTAAACACCATTGGCATTTACAAAGAGAAGCCCCAAAATTAACAATACTGTTAACCACCGCTGATTTTTCAGCATAATAACTTGTTGATACTACTATCCCAGTAGCTCAACATTTCACTCCCTCCATCTTTAATTGGAAACTTTGGTTTTTGTTACCATTTATACTTATACCATACTTTCAATCTGCTTGTAAACAATTTTATAGATAAAATTTCCTATAATTCCATACTTTAAGCAAAGAACAATATTATGTATTGCCTATCTCCCCCGCTCCCCCAAAATAAAAAAACCCTCCCTTCCGACCATGGGAAGAAAAGGGAGGCTGGGTGGACTGGGTTCAAATCTCTAGTTCACCAAGTCGAACGAGTTCGACTACTGCCTGAGATCGACCTTTGACACCTAATTTTTGCATGACATTACTGATGTGATTGCGCACAGTCTTTTCGCTGATGAAGAGTTGTCCGGCAATCTCTTTGGTTGTCTTATCTTGGACCAAGAGTTCAAACACTTCTCTTTCGCGATTCGTTAACAACGGCTTGGTTTGGTCGCTACCCTTCAATCGTGCCACCCCTCCTTGTGGGCTCTACAGGAACAAGGTTGAGGGATTACAGAGTCACCTTATCCTATGATGGGGGGTGGGTGATGGTGCCGGAATTTCAAGGATTTTAGGCTTTTGCCTTACATCCTATTCAGAAAATGGGCAATGGGTTCCGAAACACCACACAAGAAACATTTTTGGCTTTGCCGCCGTGGCGAAAAAATTTTGTTGAGTCGACGGGCTGCCTGGCGTCTCTTTGGCCAAACAGGCTTCGTAATGCCCGCTTGGGGAGGCTGGCGTCGGAACCCAAAGGCCAACACCGCCCCCGACACTTCAGTCTATTCAAGTAGCGCGCTTGCTGCTCCCTTCTTTCCGGTTCCTTTTTCCAGCTTCTTTGCATGCTTGGTTCCCTTCCCTTGGAGCAAACGCCGCAAGCAAAAAGCCCCGATCCATTCAAGAGCGGGGCTGCATGCGCTAAGCTTCCATCCTTTAAATAAACGGCGTCCGATGATACGTCTGCTCAAACTTCTCACGCAGTCCCTTTGCCAGCAGCGTAAACGAGCCGACCGCGATCACGAAGGCAACCAGCGGCGTGAGGAAAATCCAGGTGTAATTGCTGTACACGAAGCCCCGGTACGAACCGAGCAGCCCTGCCCACTCGTGCGTGATCGAGTGGAAAAGAACCGGGTCCATCGTCATTTTTGTCCCGCCCACGAAAAGGTCGAACATCCCGAGAAGCCCCATCAAGGTCATGATCGCGACCATTTCCGTGACCAATATAATGATGATCTGCTCCTTCAGATGCGGCAAGATATGCCGGAAAATGATCTGCTCGCGGCCCGCCCCGAGCGAGACGGCAGCCAGGACGTACTGCGACTCCTTGATCTGCTCCGTCTTTTGCCGGATCGAGGAAGCAACAGAGGGCGCTCCCAGCACGCCGACGACCACGATGAAAAACAACACAAGCGTGGATGTCGGCATCAGCGGGTTGATGCTGATCCCTTTCAGCAAGAAATAGACAGGGATGAAGATCGGCATGTAGCTCCAGGCATTTTCAATCGCCAGCCACCAGCGCTGGGGCTTGTCCTGCACGCCAATGTACAGGCCGAGAAAAATCCCGATCAACAATCGCACGGCGGCCACTGCCAGCGTGACGAACACGGTGTAAGGCGCGCCGTGAAGCAGCAAGGTCAGCAGGTCGTACCCCCATTTATCCGTTCCCAGCCAATGCTCCGCGGATGGAGGCAGCGGCGGTGCGACAATGATCGTTTTGCCGTTGACGACCTCGTTGCGCAGCTTTTCCTGAAAGTCCAGCTCATACGGGGCGATATACGGCCCGATCACGCCGATGAGCACGAGCAGCGCCACCAGGATGCCGCCGATCCACAATGACCAGTTGAATCGTTTTTGCATAGAAAAACCTCACTCGTTCCGAATAAAAATCGCGTTATTTGTAAACGACCACCCGTTCAAACAAATACAGAACCGCGCGGATGAGCACGTAGACCAAAATCGAGAGCAAAATGATCCCGAGCAGCCCCATCACCGCCGCGTTGAACTGGTAGCCGCCATCTTTGCTGAAAATAAAGCGGGTCAGGCCGACGACGTTGAGCAGGTACTCCACGATGAACAAGTTTGCTACCGTAATCGCGATCGTCTTTTTCAAATCCGCCACGAGAAACGGCTTGATGTTTTTGTACACGTGATGGGTGAGCACGTGCCAGATGCCCATTCCTTTTGCAAGCGCTGTCTTGATGTAGTCCTCGCCGCCGATCTGCGCGTACTTGAGGCTGACTACTTTCATCAGGAAAATCGTCGGTCCGATCGCCAGAAGCGTCATCGGGAACCAGTCGTTGGCGGAGTCGCTGGTAGGCGACAGCGTGATGATGCGAATATTCGTCAGCTTGTAAAAGGCAACGGCTGCCAGAATCGACATAAAAATCAGAATAAAATCAGGAATCGTGGCAACGAGGTTCAAAACCTTTTGCAGTTGACGAACCGCACGGAAGCGCTGCAAAAACAAGCCGAATACGAGACTGGCTACGACCGCGATGCTGACGCTGGCAAACAGCAGCTTGAACGTGTTCATGGCAAACGGTACGATATCTTCTGCAATGCTTCTCTCATTTTCGCCCAAATAGTACGTGCCGAGAGAACCACTCGCGATCTGCTGGATCAAGAATACGGTGTGAACGACGATCTCTTCCGGCGCGAAGACGATTTCGTCCTTGACCGTGTATAGCATAAACGGCCCGCCGCAGACGACGATCACTAGGAAGAACATCCCAAGCAGTTGTTTCACATATGCCAAGCACTCCTACCCCCTTACTAATTCCAACAATACACCATCTAAAAAAAATCATCTATACAATCAAAAAATATTTTATGTTTTTTTATATTTCAGACAATACAACCCGCAGATGCAAATAGATTCAAAGCTGTGCGCATTAGAAAACCCGATGGCGCGAAGCCATTGCCAGACTCTTCGCAGCCAGCGGATACAAAACTTGCTTTCTCCCCCTGCTTCGAACTCTCGCTACGGTGCCCTTCTTCTGGCGAAAACCGCTCTTTCCCATTCTTACCTGCACAAAAAAAAGACGGCCGCAGCCGTCTCTTACCGAATGACGATAATTTGAATTTCCATCCGTCCCATGTCGTGCAGGTCGAGCGGAGCAGTCAAGGCTGTCCCTGTCACGTCCTTCAAATCGTGGTGCTGCACAAACAGCGGCGGCGTAATGTCGACGATCACACCGCGATTGGACAAAAGCGTACTGGCGTTGCCAGAGATCATGTTCCCCAACTCGGAAATCGCACTTTTCCCGAGCTCATCCATCTCCTGTACAGGAAAACCGCCCATCATGGCAGAGACGATGCGCAAAGCCAACTCCTCTTGCAGACCAAAAAACACGTCTCCTTGCAATTGACCTGTCATCCCGATACGAATCCAGGTGTGACCTTCCGAATTGCTCCATTCTTTTTCAGCTAATTCCCCACGCGAAATGTCTACATTGCACACTTGTTGAATCACGGAGGAGGCTGATTCAAGAAACGGATCTAGGTATTGGACTATCATTTGCGATCTCTTCCTTTCCCGGGCAATTATCTCTGCTATAGGACTATCATAATGTCGATATTTGGCAGATGCAAGACTATCACAAAAACTTTATAGGCAAAAGGTCACTTGTTCTGCGAATTTTCGGAAACCAATCCTCTACTTTGGTATCATTCCTTTTGGTATAAATGGCCGAGCACGTGCGCAAATCGAGCACTTCTACCCCGACCTCATGCCTGCTTAGCTGCCACATCGGCAAACTGAGCCGCTCAAACGCAAACACCGTATCGCCAAACGCCAAGCATTCCCTGATGCACCGCTCGTCCGGATAGCTCTCATCGGATTCGAGCAGATGGACAGGCTCCAGGCCAAACTGCTGAAGCAGGTGCAGCCGATCCATGCACTGCTCCTTGCCGTGTTTCCCGGCAATTCTTCTCGGCGACAGCAGCGGAAACTCTCTCGTAACATATTCCCACTTTATCCCGTGGTAAAACATCGAATTTGCTTCCCCCCAAAGGAGCAGGCCCGGCTCTAGCGATTATCCGCTGTTGCCGGGCCATCCCTATTGCTTCTTTTTCCCGATCACATTCATCTCGGCACGAGCTTCCCGCCCCAGCGAATCAGTCGCGACAACCGTCAGTTTTTGCTTGCCTTCCTCAATCCGGTCCAGCACCAGGCGAAACCCTCCCCGGTCGTTGACGTCGACAGGCACATGATGATCGCCGTACGTAATTCGCAAGCTGACCGGCCCGGCTCCCGTCACCTTGCCCTCAATCGGCAGGAGCTCGCCTTCCTGGCCTTCCACCTGATTGTTCATCAGCTTGATCGTGGGAGCCGCGATCGTCCTCGCCCGGTAGTTCAACCGCTGTTCCCCCTGGCTGAGCACGACCGTGCCTGCGCTCGCATCTACGTACGCGTACAATAGCAGCGTGCTCTGGTTGCCTGCTCCATCTTTTCCTTCGATCAAGACGCGGTTTTCTCCTTGTTTCATCGGCAAAATGTGCGTCAAATTTTTATGCACAGGAATTTCCAACTGGTCTTCCTCGAAGTTGGCGACGATCTGGCCGTTGACGCTGGCCTGTCCTTTGTACGTCTGGTCGCGGTACAGGAAGCGGATCGGCAGCAGCATCGTTTTCGTCGCTGGATCAAACTGAATGTCTTCGGTCCCGTCGTTTTGGAGCTGGAGCATCGGCGGGCTTGTGTCGACGATGACCCGTTGCGTAAACTGCCGCGTGTTGCCGTACATGTCGGCAGTACTGTACACGACGTAGTTCAGCCCTTCCTGCAGCCGGAGAATCGTCTCGAACGAACCGTCTGCCTCCAGCTTGACAGGCGTTTTGTTGATCGAGAGCCGGACCCGATCCAGCAGCTCCTCGCCTGTGACCTTCCCGCGCAAGGCGACATCCGGCTGTTTGGATATTTTCAGATAGCTGAACAGATCGTCGGGAAATTCCACGAACGGCGGGACGGTGTCGCTTTTCCCGTTAATGTTTGCTACGCTGATGTTTCCGGCGTAATCGAAGGCGACTACGCTTATTTTTTTCTCCGGCTGATTGATGATCGTGCTGGTGATTTTCGGCGAATACGGGCCGCCTACTTTTTTCCCGTTGACGTAGAGCAGATAGCCTTGCACGTCTTTGTCGCGGCTGCTCCACTGCACCTTGTTTCCGGACAGAGAAGCGTTGAGGACTGGCGGCTTCGTGTCGACCCGGATCGGCAGCGTCATCGTTTGCCAATTGGCATCGCGGCCGTCGATTTTCGCCTTGATTAAAAACTGGTACGCTCCATCCGGCGCTTGCACATAGCTGCCTTTTTGCGGCGAAAAAATTTTGCCATCCCAGCTCCACGCCTCGCGCTCGGTGTAGTAATAAGGCGTTCCCAGCTTGGACTGGTCGTACTTGCTGACTTTTTCATCCCGCACCAGCGCGCGTATCGGCTTGCCGGACTGATCCGTTACTTCCACGACCACTTGCCGGGCGTTGCGCAAAAACGTAATCGAAGGAGCCGCGATGTCGTAATGGCCGTCTCCGTTGGGAGAAAACGCAATCTGGCCTGGATCAATCTGTACGGTTCCGTCCTCTTTGACCCCGGTCACGCCCAAATAATCGCGGTAGCGCCATTTGTCGTTGCGCTTGTCGTGGTACCAGCTCGTCTTGACGCCCGTCCGCTTTTCCTGACTGCCAGCCTCCCATACAGGCTGGTCCATAATGCGCGGCTCGTCCCAGTCGCCGAAAAAGCCGAAGTAAGGGACGCGCAAGGCAGGCAGCGACTTGTCATCCGGCGCAAAGGAGATAAAGCCTTCGGCAAACTGGTTGCGGGCTGCTCCCTGCGGGATGGCGAGCGTCACCTTGACCTCGGCGCGCTTGCCAGGCTCCACGGTTACCTTCGGAGCGGAAAAGCGGAGTTGCGCCCCTTCCAGCGCGGTTGCCGTCAGCATGTTCAAGCCGTCCTTGCGCAAGTCGGTCATGACGCCGAACTCGTCGTGGAGCTGGTACGTTATCGGCTTTTTCCCGAACTTGTTATCGACAAACAAGGAAAACGTTGTCGTGTTCCCGATCTCTCCCAGCGAGACGCCAGCCTTGCCTTTGGCATCGACCACCACGGCAGGCGTCTGGATCGCTTTGGCGATTTGCATCAAGCCTGCTCCTTGAACGCGCGGGCTGTACGGATATTTTTTCACTTTGGCCTTGTCGGAAGCAGCCACGCTCACCCGCGGGTCCAAAATCGGCTCGGCTGTGTTCATCGCCGCTGCCTTCAACGTTTCGACCAAGGCCCGGCCTTGCAAGTTGCGCCCCTGCTTTTGGTAGGCTTGCTTGAGCAGCGCCATCCCGCCTGCTACGTGTGGCGTCGCCATGGACGTTCCGCTTTTGACTGCGTACTCCGAATCGCGGACGAGCGACAAAATCCCTCCGCCCGGCGCCGAAATTTCCGGCTTGAACTGCAGGTCAGGAGTCGGTCCCCAGGAGGAAAAGCCGGAAATCGTTCCGCCGTCCGGATAAGGCATCGGGTTTTGCGCGTACTCGCCATTGAAGGCGACCGTCACTTTTTTCCCTTTTTTCACCGCCTGCGCCAACTGCTCGCCCATCTGCTTCAGCACCGCCACCGCCGGAATTTGCTTCAAATGCTCCGCGCTGATGATGAGCGGCCCGGGTTCGTTGTTGTAAATAATCGCGCCGACGGCACCCGCTTCTTTGGCAAGGCGGAGCTTTTCATCAAAAGAAGTATCCCCCCGCTCCAAGAGCACGATTTTTTCCTTGACCGATACGTTGTAGTCTTCTTTTTTCCCTTTTCCCATGTAAACGAGCGGATACGGCTTCACCAGAGAAGCTATCGGATTGAGCGCCGCCCCGCTCTCCACGTGCCCAGGCAAGTAGACGACGCGTTCCAGCCCTGGCACTCCCTGGACGCTGAAGCTGTTGCCCGCAAGCGTCGTCGCGTTGACGGATGCGACGGAAAACGCATCAGGGCTGAGCCCGGGGGAGCCGATCATGGCCACGTCCGGATTTTGCGCCCGCACCTTGTCGCTGCCGAAGTACGAGTCGTTCCCCGCTGCCGCCACGACGATGACGCCGTTGTCCACCGCCTTTTTCACGGCCATTTGCTCGACGTTCGACTCGTCCACATAACCGGCGGAGGAGCCGAGGCTGAGGTTGATGACATCGGCTTTTTTGGCGATCGAATCGTTAATCGCAAACAAGATCGACTCGCTCAAGCCTGGCACTTCCCCCTGGTAGTTGGAAAATACTTTTTGGCTCATGATTTGCGATTCCGGCGCGACTCCTTTGACTTTGCCGTTGGCGGCAATGATCCCGGCGACATGGATGCCGTGCTGCGATTCGGCTACGTCCTCGGTCGTCTGATTGCGGTCTGCCCAGTTGAAGCCCGGAATTACTTTTTGCGGCGAGCCTGACTTCTGCACAGCCAGCCGCTTGTCGTGCGGCGGTGGCAAATCAGGATGCCGCGGGTTTACGCCTGTATCAATGACCGAGATGAGCATTCCTTCTCCTTTAACCCCTGCCTCCCGCCAGGCGCGGTTCGCTTCGATCATCTCCAGCGTAGAGGCTTGTGCGCTGACAGCCTGTTCGCCCAGGACGACATGCTCGGAACGCTGCCACTCGTTGGCCCGCTCGGCGCGGACATGATTTCCGGCCTCGCCCGGCGCGTGGCTTGTATGTGATTGCTCCTTCATTTCCGCCAAATCGTGCATGACCACACTGCGCAAGCTGATGGCGTCGCCGTATGCAAAGACATCCGCGCGTGTATGGCCCACTGTCGTTACGGGAAGCAAAACCAACACTAACCCTAAGCTCATCACCTGTTTTTTCATCGTTTGCCCCCTTGTTGGAAGTACACCCATTATGTATCAGTTTTCACTGGGAGCCGCTCGGGTATTCTCGTCTTTTGCCCTAAGGTTGACAAAACAGGTGAATCAGCCTATATTTAATACCGTTAAATATTTCCTGTCCGAAATGTATTGTTATTAAGCTGCAAGGAGCTGAAACCAGCATGTCCTCCCCTTCCCCCGAGTCCATTGACCGCCTGCAAGAAGCTTTTCGCACCATCATGCGCACGTTGGGGACGCATATGGCCGAGCCTGTTCCCGGATTGACAGGTCCGCAATTTTACATCCTTCATCAATTGGAGCAACGCCAAAGATGTACCGTCGGCGAACTGGCCGATTCGATGATGGTCAAGCCCAGCGCGATTACCGCGATGATCGACCGGCTGGACAAGCACGGCTACGTCAGCCGGGAGCGCGATGAGGAAGATCGGCGCGTCGTCCATATCAGTCTGCTGGAAGCCGGAAAACACATTTTGGCCCAGGCGAAGCAGACGCGGCTGGAAACGCTCCGGCAACTGTTTTCCCACCTCACCGAAGAAGAGTGGGAGCAGTTCGTTCGCATGTTCGAAAAACTGGCAGTCGCCGCTGTCGCTGACGCAAGAAAAAAAGGCGTGCATTCCGGTTAAACCGGCGCACGCCTTTTTCTTTTGCCAAACGATTAGGAGAAGAAGAATTTCTTCACCGCATGTTTGGTCGTTTCTTTGTTCATGTGAGCAATCGAGGTCGTGAGCGGGATGCCTTTTGGACAAGCTTGCACGCAGTTTTGCGAGTTACCGCAATCGCCGATACCGCCGTCTTCCATCAGAGCTTCCAGACGCTCATGCTTGTTCATCATACCAGTTGGATGCTGGTTGAACAGGCGAACCTGGGAAATCGCAAACGGTCCAATGAACTCGGACTTCGCGTTCACGTTCGGGCAAGCCTCCAAGCATACCCCGCACGTCATGCACTTGGACAGCTCGTACGCCCATTGACGCTCTACTTCCGGCATGCGCGGACCTGGTCCCAGATCATGCGTACCATCGATTGGAATCCATGCTTTTACACGTTTCAACGCATCGAACATGCGGCTACGGTCAATCGACAAGTCGCGTTGTACAGGGAACGTGCTCATTGGCTCCAGACGAATTGGCTGTTCCAGTTTATCGATCAGCGCCGAGCAAGCCTGGCGCGGTCTTCCGTTGATGACCATCGAGCACGCGCCGCATACTTCTTCCAAGCAGTTCGATTCCCAGTTGACCGGAGAAGTTTTTTGGCCTTGCGCGTTGAGCGGATTGCGTTGAATCTCCATCAGCGCACCAATGACGTTCATACCAGGACGGTACGGGATTTTGAACTCTTCCTTGTATGGAGTGCTGTCAGGGCTGTCTTGGCGAGTAATAATCAGGTGAATCAATTTTTCTGCCATGATCCGTTTCCTCCTCTCTTAATGCTTCTTGTCAGACGTATAGTCACGTTTCCGTGGCGGGATCAACGAAACATCGATGTCTTCGTAGTAGATTTCTGGCGCGGTTGTTTCCGGATTGAACTTCGCCATAGTTGTCTTCATGAAGTTCTCGTCATCACGCTCAGGGAATTCCGGTTTGTAGTGAGCGCCGCGGCTCTCGTTACGCATGAGCGCACCGATTGTGATCGCACGGGAGAGGACGAGCATGTTCCACAAGTGACGAGTGAAGGAAGCACCTGCGTTGCTCCATTTGCTTGTATCGTTGATGTTGATTTTTTTGTAGCGCTCCATCAACTCTTGAATCTTTTCATCTGTTTTTTGCAGACGGTCGTTGTAACGAACTACCGTTACGTTGTCTGTCATCCACTCACCCAGCTCCTTGTGGATCAGGTAAGCATTTTCCGTTCCGTCCATTTTCAAAATGCTGTCGTATTTCGCCTGTTCTTTGCTCGTGTAGCTGTCAAAGAGAGTAGAAGACAGATCATCCGAAGATTGATTCAAGCCTTTGATGTACTCGATCGCTTTTGGACCGGCAACCATACCGCCGTAGATCGCGGACAACAGGGAGTTTGCACCCAAACGGTTCGCGCCGTGCTGGGAGTAATCGCACTCACCCGCTGCAAACAGACCAGGGATGTTGGTCATTTGGTTGTAGTCTACCCACATTCCGCCCATGGAGTAGTGAACGGCAGGGAAAATCTTCATCGGCACTTTGCGCGGGTCATCCCCTACGAATTTTTCGTAAATCTCGATAATACCGCCCAGTTTTACATCCAGCTCTTTCGGATCTTTGTGGGACAGATCGAGGTACACCATGTTTTCGCCGTTGACGCCCAGTTTCATGTCTACGCAGACAGAGAAGATTTCGCGAGTCGCAATATCACGCGGTACCAGGTTTCCGTAGGCAGGATATTTTTCCTCCAGGAAGTACCAAGGCTTACCGTCTTTGTACGTCCATACGCGACCGCCCTCACCGCGCGCGGATTCAGACATCAGACGCAGCTTGTCGTCGCCCGGAATCGCAGTCGGGTGAATCTGGATCATCTCACCGTTGGCGTAGATTACGCCTTGCTGGTAAGCGGCAGACGCTGCTGTACCTGTGTTGATGATCGAGTTGGTCGATTTACCGAAGATGATACCAGGGCCGCCTGTTGCCAAAATAACGGCATCTGCACGGAAGGATTGAATTTCACCGGAACGCATGTTTTGCGCGGTAATCCCGCGACAGGTTCCTGTCTCGTCCAAAACGGCTCCGAGGAAATCCCAATATTCGTACTTGGTAACCAGACCTTCTGCTTCGTAGCGGCGTACTTGCTCGTCCAGCGCGTACAGCAGTTGTTGTCCGGTTGTCGCACCTGCAAACGCAGTACGGTGATGTTTTGTTCCCCCGAAACGGCGGAAGTCCAACAGACCTTCTGGTGTGCGGTTGAACATGACGCCCATCCGGTCAAGCATATAGATAATTCCAGGTGCTGCATCGCACATTGCTTTTACTGGTGGTTGGTTTGCCAAGAAGTCTCCACCGTAAACTGTATCGTCGAAGTGCTCCCATGTGGAGTCGCCTTCCCCTTTGGTATTTACCGCACCGTTGATACCGCCCTGCGCACAAACAGAGTGGGAACGTTTTACCGGAACCAGGGAGAACAACTGAACGGGAACGCCTTTTTCTGCAGCTTTGATAGTAGCCATCAAGCCGGCCAATCCACCACCGACAATGATAAGTTTACCTTTTGCCATGATTTAGTCCCCCTATCCCTACAGAATGAAAGCCGACATCGCACGCAATCCGATGAAGGTTACAACTACGAATACGACCATAGTGAAGTATGTTGCAATTCGTTGGGAACGTGGTCCAACCGTAATTCCCCAGTGAACCAGGAACGACCAGAGTCCGTTGGAGAAGTGGAAAACCGTGCTGATAATCCCGATTGTGTAGAATACGATCATTGCTGGGCTGCTGAAAATGTTTGCGACCATGTCGAAGTCAACATGTGCACCCAATGCCTTCTGAATGCGAGTTTCCCATACGTGCCAAACAATGAAAATGAGGGTAATGATACCTGTTACCCGTTGCCACAGAAACATGTGGTTTCTGAAGTAACCGAAGTTCCCTACGTTTTGTTTCGCTTGGAACGCGATGTAGAGACCGTAAACAGCGTGAAACAGGATCGGGATGTAGATGAAGACAAATTCAACTACAAGCAGAAGTGGAACGTTTTCAATCAGACCTACCGTCTGGTTGAAAGCTTCTGCTCCACGGGTCGCCTGGTAGTTGGCTGTCAAGTGGAACAGCAGGAAGAGCCCGATCGGAAACAAACCAAGAAGTGAGTGCAGCTTGTGACTGAGAAAGCTATGGCCTTTCGCCATACAATGGTCCCCCTTTCAGTGTATGTAGCGCTCTTTTATGGACCTTTCTCCCATATCCTAACCCATTGCCTGACCCATTAGACATGCCAAAAAACCGTTAGCTCTCTCCACGCCTAACTTTGTCGGAATGTGTCAAAATACGAAAAAAAGTTGGGCAAAACTTTGACCAAATCCAATTGTACTCTTGTCGACACATAGCGTCAAGACAATCAGTAGACTAAATACATTGATAGAATAACTTTGTTTAGTTTCACTATTTTTTCTCTTAATCGGTCATGAAGCAAGCCTCCCTCTCATAATCTAGTACAGACAGGAGGGAAGCGAGATGAAAGATACCGATCAGTTGGCAGCCCTGTTGCCGCCCCACACGATTCCGGTGGCCGAACGCATGCACATGCCTTATCTCGGCTACCATCTGCTCCGCGAAACATTGACGAACGCCTTATTGGGAGACAGCGAAAGCCCGATATTGTACTGGCTGGGCAAAGACATCGGCCGGAAAATTCCGGTTCAGTCTTCCACGGGCCCGATTCTCCCTTTTATCCGCCTTGGGCTGGGACAGCTCGATCTCGTGGAAGAAACGGCAGACGCGATCGTCTACAAGCTCTCGCACACTATCTACAACTACCAAACGCCCGAGCGGCTCAGCCGCGCCTTGTCACTGGAAGCCGGAATCATCGCCGGCAGCATCGAGCAGTGGAAGGGCAAGGACACGTCCGCACAACTGGAGATCGAAAGCTCGTCCCGCATTCTTATCAAGGTGCGGACGCAAAAATAAACAAGCCGTTCGCCTTCGTGCGGGATACTGCCATACTTTTGTCATTGCAAAAGGCAGCGGGAACCCGCACTCGCGAATCATTCAAAAAGATGCCCCCTCTGCCAGCGGGCGAGGGAGCATTTGCTTCTTATAAGCCGTGCACGACTGCTGTTTCCGCCACATCAAGTCCGTATGCCGTATGCAGGCTGCGAACGGCAAGCTCGGTTTGGCCAGCAGGAATAACGCAGGACACTTTGATGTCCGACGTCGAAACCATTTTAATAGAAATTTCTTTTTCAGCCAAAACGCGGAACATCTCAGCGGCAACCCCCGGATTGTTCACCATGCCGGAGCCGACGATGGACACTTTGGTCAAGTTTTGCTCGAAATCGACTTTTTCGAAGCCCAGCTCCGCTTTGTTGTTTTCCAGCGTATCCAGCGCCTTTTTCAAGTCATCTGCCGCGACCGTAAACGAAATGTTCGTGACAGCGGCATCGTAGGAGCTTTGAATGATGATGTCGACGTTCACCTGGTTGTCTGCGAGTGTATTGAACAGGCGGGAAAGAGTCCCCACCTTTGCAGGCATCCCGACAACCGTAACTTTGGCGACATCTTCGTCATGCGCGACTCCACTTACTACTCTTCCTGTTTCCATGTTGGCAACCTCCTCAACGTACGTACCCTCTTCGGCAGTAAAGCTGGAGCGGACCACCAGCCGTACCTTGTATTTTTTCGCAGCCTCCACCGAACGCGGATGCAGGACGCCTGCGCCGAGATTGGCAAGCTCCAGCATTTCATCATACGAGATCGTATTCAGCTTGCTTGCTGCCGGCACCATGCGCGGGTCGGCCGTGTAAACGCCAGAAACGTCTGTAAAAATCTCGCATTTGTCAGCATTCAGGCTGGCTGCCAGCGTAACCGCCGATGTATCCGATCCACCGCGGCCGAGCGTTGTAATTTCTCCTTCGTCGCTAAGACCTTGGAACCCTGCCACAATCACGACGCGGCCTCGACCGAGCTCCGCCTGAATGCGCTGTGGATCAATTTGCTTGATCCGCGCCCGGCCGTGGATCGCTTCTGTCGTCACTCCGGCCTGCCAGCCAGTCAAAGAAATGGCATCGTAGCCTTTGGAATGCAAGGCCATCGCGAGCAATGCGATCGATACTTGCTCCCCCGTGGTCAGCAGCATATCCATTTCACGCTCGGAAGGGTAGGCGCTGATCTGTTTGGCCATATCTACCAGGACGTCGGTAGATTTGCCCATCGCAGACACGACGACTACCAGGTCATGCCCTTCTTCTTTGTAGCTGATAATTCGGTCCGCAACTCGTAAAATTCGCTCAATAGTCCCTACAGAGGTGCCTCCGTATTTCTGCACGATCAACCCCATGCGGCTTCTCTCCCTTTTCTCATATCCAATGTTTGTAGAATGTATCGTTTTCTCTCGTTTTATTAGCTTGTTTTCGCTTACTCGTTTATGGAAAATTTTACCTGTCACTTTATAAAAAAGGCACCGACAAGGAATAAGTACCTGCCGCTGCCTACTGTTTCGACATACCGGTTCCTCCCTCCCAATACACGCGGACAATGCAGCACATGACAGGACAACACCTATCACCGCTCACATTGACACACCGTGAGATAGCACTCCATCTGACGCCGGTTAAGAGCCAGATGACAGTCCTGCACTTGTTCAATGCAGACCCAGCATGGAGAACTACGGGTTTTCCTCCACACTTCGGCGAATTCCCCTTTCCCGCTCCCTTCACAGATACCCGATCTCAGGGTGGTACTCTTGGTTTTCGCGCCTCTACCTCACTTCATAAGGGAAGTGAGGCTAACTATTCTGTTTGAAACGCATTATATCACGGGAATCCGAACGGTTCAATTGCTTTTTGAAAAAAACGTTACGATTCCAGCTTGCGCAAATGGGCGATAATCTGCTTCGCCAGCTTGTCGCCGATCCCCAACTGCCGGAAATCCTCCACCGTCGCCTCGCGCATTTTTTTCAGCGAGCCAAAATGGGTAAACAACAGCTTGCGCCGCTTTTCGCCGATGCCCGGTATTTCGTCGAGCTGGGAGGAGAGCATCGTCTTCGTCCGGGATTGTCGGTGAAACGTAATCGCAAACCGGTGCACCTCGTCCTGAATGCGCTGCAGCAAGTAAAACTCGTAGCTGTCCCGCTTCAGATTCACCGGCTCCGGCGGATCGCCGTACATCAACTGCGCGGTTTTGTGCTTTTCGTCTTTGGCCAGGCCGCAGACCGGGATGTACAGCCCCAGCTCGTTTTCCAGCACGTCCATGGCGGCGCTGATCTGCCCTTTGCCCCCGTCGATGACGATCAGATCGGGCAGCGGCTGGTTTTCCTTCAGCAAGCGCGAATACCGTCTGCGGATTACCTCGCGCATGGAGCCGTAATCGTCCGGCCCTTCGACTGTCTTGATCTTGAACTTGCGGTATTCCTTTTTGTCCGGACGGCCGTCCGTAAAGACAATCATCGCCGACACAGGCTCGGTTCCTTGGATGTTGGAGTTGTCGAACGCCTCGATCCGGTGCGGGACGCCGATCCCCAGCACATTCCCCAGGTTGTGCACCGCCTGAACGGTCCGCGCGTCGTCCTTGGACATCAGGGCGAACTTTTCCTGCAGGGCGATCCGCGCGTTTTCACAAGCCATCTGTACCAGCTCGCGCTTTTTGCTGCGCTTGGGCGTCAACACCTTGACTCCCAGCCATTCACTCAACAGCTCCGGCTCGCTTTCCTCCGGCAGCAAAATTTCTTTGGGCAGCGCGTTTTGCTTGTCGTAGTAAAACTGGGTGACGTACGACATGAAGTCCTCGCTCTCGTTTCCGTAGTAAGGGAAGGAGGTCGTCTGCCGCTCGATCATCTTGCCCTGGCGCATGTAAAAAATTTGAATGCACATCCAGCCTTTTTCCACGGCAAAGCCGATAATGTCGCGGTCAACCGTATCGGTGAACGTAATTTTCTGCTTCTCCATCACCGCTTCGATGCTCTTGATCTGATCGCGGAACTCCTTGGCCCGCTCAAACTCCATCGCCTCTGCGGCCTGGAGCATTTTTTCCGTGAGCTGCTGCTTCATCTGCTCGTGTCCGCCGTCGAGGAAGCGGCTGATCTCATCTACCAGTCGCTGGTTTTCTTCAGCCGAAACCTCGTACACACAGGGGGCGAGACATTGGCCCAAATGGTAGTACAAACATACCTGCTTGGGCATGTTGCGGCATTTGCGCAAAGGATAGAGCCGGTCGAGCAGCTTTTTCACCTCGGACGCGTCGCCTGCATTCGGGTACGGCCCGAAGTATTTCGCCTTGTCTTTCAGCACCTTGCGGGTAATTTCCAGCCGCGGCTGCGCTTCGTTCGTAATTTTGATGTATGGGTAGGTTTTGTCGTCGCGAAGCATGACGTTATAGCGCGGGTCGTGCTTTTTGATGAGGTTGCACTCCAGCAATAACGCCTCGATCGCAGACGACACCACGATATACTCAAAGTCCGCGATCTCGCTGACCAGAAGCTGCGTCTTCCCGTTATGGCTTCCGGTGAAGTACGAGCGCACGCGGTTTTTCAGCACCTTGGCTTTTCCGACGTATATAATTTCCCCGTTTGCATTTTTCATCAGGTAGCAGCCGGGCTTTTCTGGCAGCACAGCCAGCTTGTCTTTCAAGGTACGGTTCATGGCTGCACCTCCTTTTTCCTTTTAACGGCTTTCGCTTTAGCGTTTTTTCATGACGGGCTGTTCCAGGACGTACAGCTCATCCTCCAGGGCGTTCATCCGCTCCAGCAACAGCTTGCGGCTGTCCTGTACGCCCTGGTTATAGTAAAACGGCCCGAGCTCTCTGGAAAAGAAGGCGATCAGCTCTTCCGTCTCCAGGTTGCCCAGCTCCTCGCCGTGTTCTGCGTGAAAATACCGTTGCACTTGCAACACGAGATATTCCGTTTGCTCTCTCGTCAGTTTGGTTGGCATCCGCATCTGGCTTCCTTCCATGGTTTTCCTCTGATAAGAATATACGTTCTACTCCCATAGTACCACGGATCGGGCAGCAAAAAAACTGCCGCTTCGATCTGAAAGCGACAGTTTTCCTCTGACAGCCAGCTTTTAATGCTTGCGTCCGCCCAAGTACGCTTCTTTGACGCGCTCATCGTTCAACAGCGCGTCAGCCGCCCCGTCGAGAACAATCTGGCCGGCTTCCAGCACATAGCCGTAATCGGCGATTTTCAGTGCCTGCTTGACGTTTTGCTCGACGATCAGCACCGTCGTGCCTTCCGCATTAATCTGCTTGATGACTTTGAAAATGTCTGCCACCACAATCGGGGCCAGTCCCATGGACGGCTCGTCCAAAAGCAGCAGCTTGGGGCGCGACATCAAAGCTCTGGCAATCGCCAGCATTTGCTGCTGCCCGCCAGACATCGTACCGCCCAACTGGGGCAGCCGTTCTTTCAAAATCGGAAACCAGGTCATCATTTTTTCCATGTCGTCCTTGATGCCTTGGGTGTCGTTGCGTTGGAAAGCGCCCATTTCGAGGTTTTCCAGCACGGTCATTTTGCCGAGGATCGCCCGCCCTTCCGGCACGAGCGCCAGTCCGCTTTTCACGATCTGGTGCGGCTTTTTGCCGTCCATGCGCTCCCCGCAAAACGTAATGCTGCCTGCCTCCGGCTTTAGTTGGCCGGCGATCGTGCGCATCGTCGTCGTTTTGCCTGCTCCGTTGGCGCCGATGAGAGAGACGATCTTTCCTTCCGGCACTTCCAGCGTAATGCCGCGAATCGCCTTGATTTGACCGTAGGAGGTCGAAAGGTTTTGTACGTGCAGCATGCTATTCTTCCTCCTTGCCCAAGTATGCCTCGATCACATCGGGGTTGCTTTGTACCTCTTCCGGCGTTCCGTCCGCAATTTTCACGCCGAAATTGATGCAGACGACTTTCTCGCACAAGTTCATGACCAGCCCCATGTCGTGCTCGACCAGCAAGACGGTCGTGCCGTCATCGCGAATTTTGCGCACCAGTTCCATCAGCGCTTTCGTCTCTGTCTCGATCATCCCGGCAGCAGGCTCGTCCAAAAGCAATAGCTTCGGCTCGGTCGCGAGCGCCCTGGCGATTTCCAGACGGCGCTGCTGTCCGTACGCGAGCGTATCCGAGCGGACGTCTGCCACGTCGGACAGCCCGACAAACTCCAGCAATTGTTCCGCTTTTTTCGCAACCGCCTTCTCCTCGGACCGCTGGCCAGGCGTGCGCAAAAGCGAAGCCCAAAACCCCGCCTTCATCCGCGCATGGCAACCTACCTTGACGTTGTCGAATGCGCTCATGTGACCAAAGAGGCGAATATTTTGAAACGTGCGGGCAATCCCCATTTCCGTGATTTTGTTCGGCGGCATCCCGTTCAGCGTCTGTCCGGCAAAGGAAAAGGTGCCTGTCGTCGGCGCAAAAATTCCGGTGGCCATATTGAAGATCGTCGTCTTTCCGGCGCCGTTCGGGCCGATCAGGCCGACAATCTCCCCTTCGCGCACGGAAAAGGACACATCGCGCAGGGCCGTGATGCCGCCAAAGCTTTTTCCTACGTTCGCCAGTTCCAGCAACATCTCACAGTCCCCCCTTCGCCTTGCTTTTGTCTTTTTTGAACCATTTTTTGAAAGTATCGGTACCGATCAGACCGTGTGGACGGAAAGCCATCACGCCGACCATAATCAGACCGTACATGAGCATTTTGTATTCGGCCAGGCCGCGCAAAACTTCCGGCAGCGCCGTCAGCACGAGCGCGCCAAACAATGGTCCCCACACGACCTCGCTTCCCCCGATCACGGCAAAGGAGAGAATTTCCACGACTTTGTGGTAGTTGAAATCGTCCGGCGTAATCGTCGTCGTAATGTGCGCGAACAAGCCGCCGCACACGCCGGCGAGCACCGATCCGATGACGAAGGCGAGCATTTTGTAGTACGCCACTTGCAGGCCCATCGCCCGCGCCGCTGTCTCGTCCGCCTTGATCGCTTCGAACGCCCGGCCGAGCCTGGACTTGTTCAGACGCAGCGTCAAAAAGAGAATGACAGCGAACAACAACAGCATGAACAGGCACGTAGACAAAGCTTTCATTTGCATGACGGAGACGCCCAATGTCGTCGCTTTCAGCCCGATCGCTTTCTCAAAATCGTACAAATAATTGCCGATGGATTGCAGGCCGGTCAGCCCCAACGCCCCGTTCGTAATCTCCAGATTAAGCAAAATGACGCGAATGACCTCGCCAAAGCCGAGAGTGGCAATCGCCAGGTACAAGCCGTGCAGCTTCAAGGTTGGCGCGCCGATGAGCAGGGCGATCAAGCCTGCCGCCAAACCGCCGATGAGGATGGCAACAAACAGCGGCATGTCCGCCTGCTTGGTCAAAATACTCGCCGTGAAGGCGCCGATGCTCATGAATCCGGCATGCCCCAGCGAGAGCTGTCCGGTGGAGAGCGTGATGTAAATGCTGATCGCCAAGATGCTGTTCAGCAAAATAAAGGTAAACACCTGTAAGTTATACGGATTGAGAATGTCCAATGTTTGCACCTCCTTTACGCTTTGCGTCCAAATAGTCCTTCCGGCTTCAGCAACAAAATCACGATGATGAGGCCGAACGCCACGGCATCGCGATAAGACGAGTCTCCGTAGGCAACGGTAAACACCTCGATGATTCCGAGCAAAACGCCGCACACCATCGCTCCGGGAATGCTGCCGACGCCGCCCAGAATCAACACCGCCAGCCCCTTGAACCCGAGCGTCATCCCCATCGTAGGAATGAGGGCGGAATACGCCATGCCGATCAAAATGCCCGCCACACCGCCGAGAGCAGAGGCGATGATGACCGTGACGACGATCACCATGTTGGTGTTGATGCCCAAAAGGTTTGCCGTATCCGTATTTTCCGCCGTCGCCCGGATCGCTTTACCCATCTTCGTCTTTTGAATCCAGAAGTGCAGGACAAACATGAGAAGGATGGAGATTCCCAAAATGACAAGATCCACGCTGCGAATTTGAATGATGCCCAGATCAAGCGGCTGACTTCCAAACGATTGCGGGAACGCCCGCGAGTCCGCGCCAAAAAACTTGTGCATCGCTTCCTCCACCAAAATGGCAAACCCGATCGTACTGATGAGCGAAGCCAGGTGGGGAACGTTTTTCTTGCGCAGCGGCCGCAGCGCTGTGTACTCCAGCACCAGTCCGAGAGCCGCCGAGATGACCACTGCCGCGAGCAGCGCGACGCCAAGCGGCATGTTCATGCTTGTCATCAGCACGAGGCCGACGAGCGAGCCAAAAATGAAAATTTGTCCATGAGCCATATTGATGATTCCGAGCACGCCGAAAATGAGCGTGTAGCCCAGCGCAATCAAGGAATAAGTGCTACCTACTGTCAAGCCATTGACTAATTGCTGCCAAAACAACTGCCTCACCTCACTGTAAAATGGTTGCCTGCCACGCGAAAACCAGCCGTTATTCTCGCTGGATCAGCAAGCGAAAGCGCACGCCTCGTCCTTTCTGATCCAGCGAGAAAACGTCATTGCCGATGGGAAAGAAGAGCCCGGGTTGCCCCGGGCATCATCCTATTCAAACGGGACGAATTTTCCATCTTTCGCGACAACGACTACTGCGTCTCCGATCGGGTTGCGCTTCTCATCGAAGGAAAGCTTGCCGGATACACCCGTAAAGTCTTTCAACTGGGCAAGCTGTTCGCGCAACGCTTCACGCTCGGCTTTGCCTGCTGCAAGCAGAGACTGCGACATGATGTACAGCGAATCGTACGCTTGCGCTGCGAATTGGTCAGGCTTCTTGTTGTATTTGGCTTCGAACGCCTTGACAAAGGCTTGTACCTTTTCGTCCTGCTTCTCAGGGCTGAACGGAGTCGCCACAATCAACCCTTCGGCTGCCGGGCCTGCAATTTCAAAAACTTTCGGATTATTGAAACCATTTCCGCCAAGGATCGTTCCGGTGATGCCGAGCTCGCGCGCTTTTTTCACAACCATGGAGCCTTCTTTGTACAGCGCAGATACGAGCAGCGCGTCCGGGTTGCCTTGTTTCAGCTTGGTCAGTTGGGCGGAAAAGTCGACGTCTCCGTTAGCAAAAGTAGCTTCCCCGGTAATTTCCAGGCCCATTTTTTCAGCCGTAGCTTTCATGACCTTGTAGCCATTCACAGAGAAATCGTCGTTGGAAGCGTAAATGAGCGCCACTTTTTTCAGGCCGTTTTTCTCGACTGCCGCTTTCATTGCTGTCGGAATCGCAATCGATTCAGGCAGCGAGTTGCGGAAGACGTATTCGCCGATGTCGTTGATGCCCTCGGATGTGTTGGAAATACCGAAGATCGGCGTTTCCGATTCGTTCGCGACTGGTCCGGCAGCGAACATTTCGCCCGAGAGCGTCGGCCCGATGATCGCGACGACATTATCCTGATTAATCAGTTTATTTACGGCGTTGATCGCTCCGTCTTTTTCCCCCGCCGAATCCTCGAACTTAAGCTCGATCTTGAGCTTGCCTTTATTCGCTTCATTCAGCTCGCCCAATGCCAGTTCCAAGCCTGCCTTTTGCGCTTCCCCGTATGCTGCGCCAGAACCGGAGAGAAAGCTGACCACACCGATTTTAGCCGTAAATTCTTGCCCGTCTGCACTGGCTGCCGGCTGCGAATCGCTGTTCCCTGCTGCTGGCGTGCTGGAAGTTCCTCCCCCGCTTCCACATCCCGCCATCAACACTGCGCCTAACGAAATCGTTGCCAGAGATCGCCACAACTGAAACCCCTTCACCTTCATCGAAAAGCCTCCCTTAATCTTTCTAAATAGACTGAATATATGAAGTTTAATAAAAGCATTCAAAAAAGGCAAATAATTTTCTCTGAGTAAACTTAATTTTTTGACAAACGATCGCTCGGTTGGAAGCCGCAACCATTATGTACCATCACGTTGAATGCCCTTACAATTATGCTCGTCCAAAAACGGGTGCGGCAGCGTTTCGGGAATGAGAAAAGCGGCTTGTTCTCGCCGCTTTCTCATGCTGTCTGTTTGCTTGTTTACAGGTGTTTGCCTACGGTTGCCATGAGAGCTTCTTTTGGTTGGAAACCGATTACTTTATCGACAGGCTGGCCATCCTTGAAGACGATCAAGGTCGGGATGGACATAACGCCAAAACGGCCTGCAGAATCCGGATTGTCGTCAACGTTTACTTTGACGATTTTGAGCTTGGAGCCGACTTCGCCGTCGATTTGCTCCAGCACAGGAGCGATCATTTTGCAAGGGCCGCACCAAGGAGCCCAGAAGTCAACCAGGACCGTACCGCCTTGCTCTACTTCCTGGGAAAAGGTGTTGTCAGTTGCATTTACAATTGCCATGGAAAGTTACCTCCTCGAAAAGTCAATTACTAAAAAAGGGTCAAATGCTACTTCAGTATATCATCCAAAAACAAAAATGACTATGGCGCCCCGCACTTTGTGCGCACTTCACGCTATAGTCTATCCAGTCGCTTCTTCCCTTATCGGTTGCTTTTTGCTTTATTGCCCTACTTGCTTGATGCGATTGATTTCCCGCTCATGATCGCTCACCTTTTTGTGCAGCAGGTCGATATCGGCCTCGATCAGCTTGTCTTGGCGCTCCAAACGCTCCAGCCGCTGAATCGCGTCGTCGCGGAAGTCGTACATCTCTTCACGAAATGCGTACATCTCTTCACGAAACGCGTACATCTCTTCACGAAACGCGTACATCTCTTCACGAAACGCGTACATCTCGTCGCGAAACGCGTACATTTCCGCCCTGAACTCGTACATCTCTGCCTTGAACTCGTACATCTCTGCCTTGAACTCCCGCAGCTCCTGCTGAACCTCTTTGACGATCCGGTTGTTCTCCCCCACCATGTGAATCAGTTGTTGCAACAGCTCTTCACTCATGCCGCTCACCTCTCCTTGGGTTTATTATAACAAGCAAGAACAGTGTAACGTAAGGGCTTGAGACAAAAAAAGCGTCCCCTCTTGCGGGACGCTTCTTGACATTTTCAACGGCCTGCTCAGCCTTAGACCAACACTTTTTTGAACTCGGCAGTAAGCAGTGGCAACACTTCGAACAGATCGCCTACGATGCCGTAATCCGCCACCTGGAAGATCGGCGCTTCCGGGTCTTTGTTAATCGCGACGATCACCTTGGAGCTGGACATGCCCGCCAAGTGCTGGATCGCCCCGGAAATGCCGCACGCAATGTACAGGTCAGGCGTTACGACTTTTCCCGTCTGCCCGATTTGCATCGAGTAGTCGCAGTAGTCGGCGTCGCACGCGCCACGGGACGCGCCTACAGCCGCACCGAGCACGTCTGCCAGCTCATACAGCGGCTGGAAGCCTTCCGCGCTCTTCACGCCGCGGCCGCCGGAGATGACGACTTTCGCTTCGGACAAGTCCACTTTGCCGCTTGTTTTGCGCACGACTTCTTTGACAATCGTGCGCAAGTCTTTGATTTCCAGGTCAACCGGAACGACAATCGCCTTTTTCGCAGCGTCCGGCGTGCCGATAGCGATATTGTTTGGACGGATGGTGATGAAAATTTTCCCGTCTACGAATTTGCGTTGTTGGAAAGCTTTGCCCGCATAAATCGGACGAACGAACACAGGACCCGCTTCGATGCTCGTCACATCGGAGACCAGGCCGTAGCCGAGCTTCGCCGCCACCCGCGGCGCGACGTCGCGGCCGATTGCCGTATGCCCCAAAATAACGGCATCAGGAGAGGCCAGCTCGATCAACTGCACAAGTGCTTGTGTATAGGCGTCAGGCGTGTACTGGGCGAGTGCCTCGTGATCCGCCGTGTAAACCGTGCTTGCTCCATGCTGTGCCAATACTGGCGCATGCGCTGCCGCGTCTGCCCCGAATACTCCCGCGACGATTTCGCCACCCTCGGCCAATGCTTGTGCTGCAGCCAACGCTTCCAGCGACACGTTGCGAAGTTGTCCGTCACGTACTTCTGTGAGTACAAGTACTTTTTTCATGGATATCCTCTCCCTCTCGCTTAGATCACTTTCGCTTCATTGCGCAACAGTTGCACCAATTCCGACGTCTGGGCTGCCAAATCGCCAGTGAGAATGCGGCCCGCCTGCTTTTTCGCTGGCAAGGTCTGGTCGACGATCTCGGTTTTTGCCTTCACTGCTTCGGCAGTCAGGCCCAAATCGTCTGCGCTGAGTCGCTCCAGCGGCTTTTTCTTCGCTTTCATGATTCCGGGGAGAGAAGGATAGCGCGGCTCGTTCAGCCCTTGCTGTGCGGTAATCAGCACCGGCAGGCTTGTTTCCACGACTTCCAGATCGCCTTCCACGTCGCGCTCTACGCGAACAGTGGTGCCGTCTACTTCCAGCTTCACAGCGGTGGATACGTGGTTGATGCCCAGCTCTTCTGCAAGACGCGGGCCGCCCTGGCCTGCGCCGGAGTCTACCGCCATCTGTCCACCGATGATGATGTCAAACCCGACTTTTTTCGCAACCGCAGCAAGCACTTTTGCCGTTGTGTATTCGTCGCCAAACAAAGACTCGTCATCCACGAGCACAGCTTTGTCCGCTCCCATCGCGAGCGCAGTGCGCAAAGAGCTTTCCACGCGGTCCGGCCCTACGCTTACCACTGTCACTTCGCCGCCGTGCTCCTCCTTGAGCTTGATCGCTTCTTCTACCGCGTACTCATCGTATGGATTGATGATGAACTCCACGCCATCCTCGGAAATTTGCCCGTTTTGGATGACGATTTTTTCTTCTGTGTCAAACGTCTGCTTCAACACAACCACGATATTCATCAGGATGCCTCCTCCTTAATGGTTCCTCGTACTGGTGATGCTGCAATCATCGGGTTACTTGTCTGTAAACTGCGGCGCGCGCTTTTCCAAAAACGCTGCCACGCCTTCCTTCATATCTTCTGACGCAAATGCCTCGCCGAATTTTTTCGCTTCCTGCTCCAGTCCTTCCGCCGAGCCAAGCTGCACGGTGTTGTGGACAGACTCCAGGGCGAGCCTGAGCGTGACAGAGCTTTTTTGGGTGATGGCGTAGGCCAGCTTTTTCGCTTCCGCGAGCAACTGTTCGGCTGGATATACCGCTTCCACGAGTCCGATGCGCAAAGCTTCCTCGCCGCCGATCATCTCAGAGGTGAGAATCAGTTGGGTCGCTTTTCCTCTGCCGACCAGTCGCGGCAAGCGCTGCGTTCCGCCGTAGCCAGGGATGAGTCCCAGATTCAGCTCCGGCAGTCCCAGCTTCGCTTCGACTGCGGCAAAGCGTATATGGCAAGCCATCGCAAGTTCCAGTCCGCCACCCAGGCAAGCGCCGTTAATGGCTGCGATAATGGGCTTCGGGAATGTCTCCAGTCGGTCGAACAACGCTTGGCCTCTCCTCGCCATCGCTTCCGCTTCAGCAGGGGCCAATTGGGTAAATTCCTTGATATCGGCTCCCGCAATGAAAAACCGGCCTTCTCCAGTCAAGACAATCGCTTTGACTTCCGCGTTGTTTTCCAACTGGTTCAAAAGTTCACTCAATTCATCGAGCACCGCTCTACCCAGTGCGTTAGCGGGCGGGTTGCTGATCGTCACGACAGCGACGCGATCAGCGATCTCTACATTCCAATGCGAATCCATGCCTCTCCCCCCAAACTAATCCCTATGAACAAACAGGCTATTTATCCCTTCTGAGCGAACGCTCAGTCTTGCTGTTTCCATTGTAACAAACGTTTTCGCACAAAAAAAGCTTTTCTTTCATTCTTTTCCCTTCATACCGAACAGGAAGAGGTTATGAATGGAATCAACATGAGAGACAAGATCGTACTTGCACTGCTTCATGACCCAAGATGTCGTCACTTCATCCAGCGTGCCAAAAATCATTTTCCTCGTCATCCTGACGTCCAGATCCGGCCGGAACACCGCTTGCTCTATCCCTTCCCGGATGATTTCTTCGATCAGGTTGAAATATTGCTTCATCACGTTGCCGATGCCTTCGCTGATGACCGGATTGGCCTGGCGCAGCTCAATCTGCGTAACTTTTGCCAAATCGTGGTCTTTGGCCAACTGGCTCAAGTGGGCATGCACGAGGACGTACAATTTTTGCTCGATGGATGTCGCTTCGAAAATCCGTTTGCGGTTTTTGTCCACGAACTGACCCATCTTCTCGTTGAACAACGAAATCAGGATATCATCCTTGTTTTCAAAATAGAGGTATATGGTGCCGTCTGCTACCTTCGCCTCTTTTGCAATCTTGGATACCTGGGCGCTGTAATAGCCTTGTCTGGCGATTACCCGTACAGCAGCATCAATAATGGCTTGATACTTTTCCCCCGTTTTTTTTGCCATAATAACCTCCATCTTTACTCGCAATGATGATAAGACAATTTCCGAAATGAATGATTATTCATTCATAAAATCAGTTTAATACAGGAACCCGGCGCTGTCAATTGCCCGGCGTGAACATGAATGACGGCGACAGCCTGTCCCGTGCAAGCTCACAAAAATGGCCGCTTCCTCAAAGGGACGCGAGCCGAACGGCAGCATCTGTGCGTCAGCTTGTTTTGATCTCGTCCTGTGCTTCCTGGCGAGCTTTGTCTTCTTCCTGCAACTGCCTGCGCAGCACTTTGCCCACCATCGTCTTGGGCAGTTCTGTGCGAAACTCGTACTTTCGCGGAATTTTGTAGGCGGCGAGCTTCTTGCGGCAATGCGCTTCGAGTTCTTCCTCGCTCGCCTGCTTGCCGTCCTTGAAGACGATGAACGCCTTTACCGTCTCGCCGCGATACGGGTCCGGAACGCCGATGACAGCCGCCTCCTGGATGGACGGATGCTCGAACAGCACTTCCTCCACCTCGCGCGGATAAATGTTGAAGCCTCCTGCGATTATCATGTCCTTTTTGCGGTCGACGATGTAGAAGTAGCCGTTTTCGTCCATGTACCCTACGTCACCCGTCAGCAGCCAGCCATCCTTCAAGACCGCGGCTGTCTCCTCCGGGCGGTTCCAGTAGCCGAGCATGACCTGCGGCCCTTTGACCGCCAGCTCGCCGACCTCGCCCTGCGGCAGCTCTTCTCCTGTGACCGTGTCGAGGATGCGACAGTCCGTATCCGGCCAAGGCATGCCGATGCTGCCGGTAATGCTTTTTTCCCAGATCGGGTTGGAGTGGGTCACTGGCGATGCTTCCGTCAGGCCGTAGCCTTCCACGAGCTTGCCTCCTGTCAGTTCCTCGAACTTGACCTTGACCTCGACGGGAAGCGGCGCCGAACCGCTGACACACGCCTCGATCGAAGACAGGTCGTGGTTTTTCCGGTCGGGGTGATTAATCAGGGCGATGTACATCGTCGGCGCGCCGGGGAACAAGGTCGGCTTGCGCTTGTCGATCATCTCGAAAATTTGTTTGACCTCGAACTTCGGCACGAGGATGATTTCTGCGGCAATGCAAATGCCTTTGTTCATCACTGTCGTCATGCCGTAGACGTGAAAGAGCGGAAGCACGCCCAAAATTCGCTCGCCGCCTCTGCGCAGCTTGTAGAGGACAGCCTGGCACTGCATCGCATTGGCGATCAGATTGGCATGCGTCAGCATGACGCCTTTGGCTACCCCTGTCGTGCCGCCCGTGTACTGGAGCAGGGCGATGTCCTGTTCCGGGTCGATTGGCACATGGACAGGGGTGACAGCGCTTTCTTTTACGGCGGAAAGAAAAGGCTCAACATCTGCGCTGTATGTAACCTGCGGAGTTTGCCCCTGTTTTTTCTGAACCAGCGGATACAGCCATTTTTTCAATAAGGGAAGAAAATCGCCAACACTTGTCACAAAAATACGTTTGAGTGGTGTGGACGAGCGGACTTGCGCTACGCGCTTGTACAGCAAATCCAGCGTGATGATCGTCTCTGCGCCGGAGTCTTCCAGTTGGTGAATCAGCTCGCGCTCCGTGTAGAGCGGGTTCGTCATCACTACGATCGCGCCTGCAAACAGCGCGCCGTAATAGCTGATGACGGCTTGCGGGGTATTCGGCAGCATGATCGCCACACGGTCGCCTTTTTGCACGCCCCGTTTGACCAGCGCGTTGGCAAATCGGTAAGACAGTTCCAAAAGCTCCCGGTACGAAATCGTCTTGCCCATGAAGTAAATCGCGTTGTTGTCCGGGTACGATGCAGCCGACTGCACGAGAAATTGCGTCAGCGGAATACGGGGGTAATCCAGTGACGGTGCAGTTTCGGACGGGTAATTGGCAATCCAAGGCTTGGCATTTGACATAGTCATTCCCTCCATCCCTTCAATGGCCTTGCCCCTCCCCTATGATCGTCATTCATAATCTCTTCCTTATTGCTATTGTATTCGAAAGATAGTTAATTTTCCAATTAAAAATGTTTTTGGATAAGAAAACGTGGCTTCGCCAAATAGATTGGCGAAGCCTTCGTCGTCCCGTTCAAGCGGAGTATGTCTGTTTTCAGCGCCTTCCCTCGTTCGTCACGGCTGCAGCGCCGCGAGCACCTGCTGGCGAACCCGCTCGCGCTCCGCTGTCGGCACGAGATGATACCAGCCTACGATGCCGTTGTGCCAGATGCGCTCGTCCTGCCCGACCAGCGTATCGGTCTTGATTTTGTTCCGCGTCCCGTCGCCGTAGCTCAACAGCAGCGAAGCGATTTCCTGATCGGTCAGATCGGTTTTGACGTGCTGGCCCAAAATCTCCATCAGCTTGAACGCCTTCGTGTACATTTGCGCCGAAGTGCCCTTTTGCGCCAGGGCGGCCAAAATCTCCTGCTGGCGGTTGATCCGCTGGTAGTCGCTGTCTTCTTTGCCCAGATCGCTTTTGCGGTAGCGCGCGTAACCCAGCGCCTGTTCGCCGGACAGCACCTGCAAGCCTGGCATCAGGTCAATGTACGTGTCGTCGCTCGGGTCGCTGTACTTCATCCGCTTTTTGACGTCGATCGAGACGCCGCCCAACTCGTCGACGATTTTGCGGAAGCCTTCGAAGTCCACAGAGACGTAGCGGTCGATCTTGATATCGAGAAATGTTTCCAGCGTCTCCTTGACCAGCTTCGGTCCGCCAAAAGCCATCGCATGATTCACTTTGTCATGGCCTTTGCCGGGCAGCTCCATGTAGCTGTCCCGCGGAATCGAGATGAGGTAGGCGGACTGCTTCGCGGGATGAACGGCGGCGAGCATCAGCGTGTCAGACCGCGCTTTTTCCCCGTCCCGGCTGTCCACACCGAGCAGCATGACGACGAACGGCTTCAACGGCTCGCTGCCCGTCAACAGGTCGCGCGGCGGCGGCAAAGTGGCAGCCGCCTGCTTGGCCCCGCCTTTTGCCTGTCCGTCGAGGGGCGCGTACCATTTTTCCGTCATCTGCTTATATTGATAGGCACTGTAGCCGATCGCAACGAGCGCTCCGGCCAGCAGGCAGGAAAACAGGTGAAACGCGATCTGTTTTTTGTATTGCTTCAAAAATGAAAAAAATGCCATAAAAAAAGCCTCCCCCTTTGCAAGCACAGCCGCTGCCTTTTTCTACTGCTTCAAGAGGCAGGGCTTGCTTCCATTTTTAACAGGGGAGACTTGATTTAAACGTGCTTCGTGCGCGCGGCAACAGAAAACGCTTTTGCTGCTACGCCCGCTCGACGACCATCGCCATGCCCATGCCGCCGCCAACACACAGTGTCGCCAATCCGCGCTTGAGCTGGCGGCGCTTCAGTTCGTGCAGCAAGGTCACGACGATCCGGCATCCGGTGGAGCCGACAGGATGGCCGAGCGAGATTCCGCTGCCGTTTACGTTGGTGATCTCGCGCGGCAGCTCGAGCAGCTTTTCGACAGCGAGGTATTGGGCGGCGAACGCCTCGTTCACCTCGATCAGCTCCATGTCGGCCAGCGTCATGCCCGCCTTCGCCAACGCCTTTTTCACAGCGGGCACCGGGCCGTAGCCCATCAGGTCCGGCTCTACTCCGGCTGTCGCCCACGAGACGATTCTGCCGAGCGGCTCGATACCAAGCTCCTTCGCTTTGGCTTCCCGCATCAGCACGACAGCGGAAGCTCCATCGTTCAGCCCGGAAGCGTTGCCCGCCGTCACGGTGCCATCCTCGCGAAAGCCTGGCTTCAGCTTGGCGAGGCTCTCCATCGTCACGCCGCGTCTCGGGAACTCGTCTTCCGTGACGACGACCTCTCCGGTGCGTTTTTTGATCGGCACGCCGATGATTTCCTCCGCAAACAGCCCATTGTCGATTGCCCGGATCGCGTTGTGCTGGCTGCGCATGGCGATTTCGTCCTGCTCCTCGCGGCTGATGTTGTACAAGTCGGCCAGACGCTCGGCTGTCTCGCCCATCAAAATCTGGTGATGCGGGTCCGTCAAAAGCTCCCACATCGCATCAGTCATTTCCCCGTGCATGAGCCTGCGGCCCCATCTGGCGTTTTTCAACACGTAAGGAGCGTTGCTCATGCTCTCTGTGCCCCCTGCGATCACCACTTCGTTTTCGCCGAGCAAAATTTGCGACGCGCCGCTGGCAATCGCCTGCATCCCGGACGCGCACTGACGCTGCACAGTAAAGCCCGTCACTTCCTTGCCCAGCCCCGCGTCAATAGCCGCGACTCTGGCGATGTTCGGTTCATCTGTGCGCTGGATGCAGTTGCCCAAAATAACCTCGTCGATCTGTGATGCTTCCAGGCCCGCTCTCGCCATGACGCCGCGAATGGCCACCTCCGCCAGCTTGCGAGCGCTTACATCTTTTAAGACACCGCCAAACGTACCGATTGGCGTACGTCCGGCAGCAGCAATGACGACATGCTCCATTTCTTTCCCCTCCACTGTCATGATTGTTTTTTATGTTCTCACACAGTAGTTACAAAATGGTTCACAGCCGTATTCTTCATCAACACCGTCACCCACTCGTCCGAATGGCGCTCGGTTTCCTTCTGAAAGCCCGCCTCCTCGAATGCCGCGAGCACGGCCTCCCGATTCCAGTCTACGATCCCGGAGAGAATAATTTGCCCGCCCGGTGCGATTCGTTCGCGAATCAGCGGAAGCATGGAGACGTTCTCGTCCCCTCCGATGTTGACCAAAATCAGATCAGCCTGCGGCGGGAGCTGGGCCGCGACCTCTGCGTCGGAAGCGTCGCCGATCACGACGCGAACCGCGTCCTCTGGCAGCTCGTTGTTCGCCGCGTTGACTTGCACCTGATACTCGCTCTCCGGGTTGATATCAACGGCCCAGACCGGATGCTGCGCACCGTTGCGCGCACTGAACAGGGAGAGGATGCCCGAGCCTGTCCCGATGTCGAAAACGACTTTGCCCGTCAGATCCATCTCTTGCAATAGCAAAAGAATATCCTGCGTCGTCCCGTGATAGCCGGTGCCAAACGCCGCCCCCGGATCAATCCACAGCACATGCTCGGCGTCGGCCAGCAACTGCGGGTCCGTCCAGCTAGGCGCCACCCACCAGTTGCCGACCCGCACCTCACGAAACTCGTCCTTCCACGACTCGTTTTCTTCGGCTACCTGCTCGACTTCCTTGACCTGCACCTGGCCGTTCCAGCGGGAAATGTACGCCTGAAGCCGCGCGACATGCTCCTCTTCGCTATCCTGCTTCGGCTCAAACAAGTACGCCACGACAGGCCCTTCCGTATTTTCCGCGTAATCATAGCCGTTTTCCGTCGTCAAAATTTCGATCTGCGGCTCGACCCAGCCGAGCGTGTACGGGCTGCCCAACACTTCCGCCACAAATAAATCCTCTGTCATTTGCTCTACCAACAAGGTGTATTTCAACCACATGCTTTCCATGATGAATCTTGCTCCTTCCAGGTTGCTTTCGCCACATGGCAGTTGACTTGCCCGTTCCCGGCAACGCCGTACCGCTATTGCATCTGCTGTTGGCAAGTTTGCTAGGGAACATGGTATGATAGTAGAATGGACTATTTTACTGCAGGGAGGCTTGCCATGTTTGACGAATTTTTTTACCGACGCCGGAAAAACAAAGGATTGCTCGTCGTGATGATTGCCTTGATCCTGCTCGGCATCGGCATGTTTGCGATGGGGTTCTTTTATCTGTTCGTGTAAGGCGCCCATCCCGATTGTTCGCGCGCGCTTTCATTATACCCTATGAAAACCAGCTAGCCCAAGGTCTATCGCGAAAAGCCGGACGCCAAGTTTTGTACCGGGGTCGCTTTACTTCCTCTTGTTTACTCGATTATACTTGAGAATGTATTTTTCCTGTACGTTTGATATAGAAAGAAGGTTCACTCCATGTCGCGAATTCTCATCTCCGGGTACTACGGCTTTAACAATGCCGGAGACGATGTGGTCCTGTACGGCATCATCAGCTCTCTTACGCGGGAACAACCAAATATCTCTCTCGCCGTTCTGTCCAATCAACCTGATCGGACTGCGGAATTGTTCGGGATTGAAGCTTATGACCGCTGGAGCTTTGGAACCATCGTCCGTGAGCTTTCGCGCAGCGACATGCTAGTGATGGGCGGCGGAACGCTGATGCAGGACGTGACCAGTCCGCGCAGTGTTCTCTACTATTTGGGCATCGTCACCATCGCCAAGCTTCTCCGCAAGCCCGTGGTCTTTTACGCTCAAGGGTTTGGCCCTATTCTCAAATCACTCAGCCGCCAGGTCATCAAACGCGTAGTGAACCGGGTTGATGTCATTACCGTGCGAGACTATGAATCGGGAGAAGACTTCAAGGCGTGCGGCGTCAAAAAAGCGCCGATCCATGTCACAGCAGATCCTGCCCTGACGATCTCCCCTGACGATATACCGGATGCGCGCGGAAAAGAACTGCTTCAAGGCATGTTCGCCGACCCTGCCAAGCCTTTGGTAGCGATCTCCGTGCGGGACTGGAAGCAGGAACAGGCGTTCAAGCGGACCATCGCCAAAGCGGCGGACTGGTTTGTCTTGCGCGGCTGGAATGTCCTGTTTCTCCCGATGCACGTTCCCAGCGATTTGGCGCCATCCAAAGAAATCATGGCACAGATGACCCAGACAGGAGCACGTCTACTCGATGCGCCCGTTACTTTTCACGATATCATGTCTGTTTTGAAACAGTGCGACTACGTCGTCGGCATGCGCCTGCACTCGCTCATTCTCGCCTGCATGCTGCGCATTCCGTTTATCGGCATCTCCTACGATCCGAAAATCGACCGCTTTGTCGAGCGCGCCGGGATGCCGAATGCAGGCCACATCACGAAGCTGGACGAGACTCAGCTTCTCGCGCTGCTGGCCGAGAAAATCGACAAGCTCGACGCCGAGATTGAGGTCGTGACCGCGCATTCCCGCACGCTTGCGGTAGAAGCGGCCAAAAGCAGCGAGCTGGTTCTTCAGGCGCTGCGAAAATAAGGCTTTACAGGAAAGGAGGACGCGCTTATGTCCTTTTCTTCGCAAGTATTGCTCGGATTAAACCGGCTTTTCCCGCTCCCCGTTCACCCGTTCAACCTGGCGAACAACGGGGAGATGAGCTATACCGAATGGCAGTTTCAAAAAGGGGACCAGACGATTCAGTTTTTCCTCCCCTTCCACTCCCAAGAGCAAATGTTCAGCGACAAAACGGTGCTGGACATCGGCTGTGGCGGCGGCGGCAAAACATGTTACTACGCCACCTTCGGCCCGAAAAAGATGATCGGGATTGACATCGTTCCGCACTACGCCGAGGAAGGCAATGCCTTTGCCCGGGAAAAGGGGCTCGCTGACGTCGTTTCCTTCATGACAGGCGACGCTGCCCGCACGGATTTTGCCGACAACACGTTTGACACGATCATCATGAACGACGCGATGGAGCACGTGGGCGAGCCGGAAAAGACGCTGGAAGAGTGCTTCCGCATCTTAAAGCCCGGCGGACACTTGTACATCAACTTCCCGCCGTACTATCACCCGTACGGTGCGCATTTGTCGGACGCGATCGGCATTCCGTGGGTGCACGCCCTCTTTTCCGAACAGGCGCTGATCGACGCCTACAAAAAGCTGGTGCGCGATTTGCCGGACGGTTCTGACCGCATCTCGTTCCGCTTTGACAAACGGCCAGATGGCAGCGAGACGATCTCCTACATCAACCGGATGACGATCAAGCGTTTCCGCAACATTCAAAAAGGCGTGAAGCATCCTGCCGTCTACGAGCGCGAGATTCCGCTGCGCAACCAGCTTAAGGGCTTGGCAAACGTGCCTGGCTTCCGCGAGTTTTTCGTCAAAATGGTCGTCTGCGTGTATCAAAAATCCCCTTCCTCCTGATGTGGAGAAAGGGGATTTTCTTTTGCCCAGCCAAACTTGCGTTATTGCGCCTTCGACGACGCCTGTTTCTTGCGGATGAGGTTGATAAAGGCGCGCAGCTTGGCCCCGCCAGGCAGCCAGTCCAGCTCCTTGTCCTCGATCAGCGGGATCAACAGCAGCAGGCCCAAATAGACGACCAGTCCCACGCCTACGCCCGTAACCGTTTCGATGGCGCCAAGCAGGCGAACTTTTTCCTTGCCCGCGAGCAGCAGGCCAACGGCTTCGGTCGCGCCCCATGCGAGCAGCAGCATCAGGTTGGCGACGAGCAGCGGATAAATCGTATCAAAGCGCCAGTGGATCGGCACCTGCACGAGCTTGCTGATGACCCGCATGTTGAGAATGCAGACAAACGCGGTCGCGCACAGCCACGACAAGGACAGCCCGTCCATGCCGAACATGGAGGTGAACACGAGTGTCGTTGCGACCTTGACGATCACGCCGTACAAGAGATGGCGCGCAGGAATTTTCTCTTTGCCGATCCCTTGCAAAATGCCGTTGGTCGCAAGTAGCAGCGAGAGCGGAATCGCGCTGATGCCCAGAATCGCCATCGCCCGCGTCCCTTCCATGTCGCCGTAGAGCGCCAGGTTGGCCCCTTCGGCTACGGCTGTCAGTCCAAGCCCAGCCGGCAGGCCGATCAGCCAGGCGAAGCGCAGCGACAGCTTGGTCAAGGTCGTGACGCGCTCCTGGTCTTTTTGCCGCTTGGCTTCCGCAATCGCAGGAACGATCGAGAGCGCAATGGAGGAGCCGAACAAACTCGCCATTTGCAAAAGCGGGCCGCCCCGGCTGTAAATGCCGAACCACGTATCCGCCGTCAAGCCGTCTACATTCCATATGTAGCGGAAAATATTGATCGCCAGAAACGAATCGGTCAAGCTGAAAATCGGAATGACGAGCGCGCTGACGCAGATCGGCCAGGCGATTCGCCACATGGAGCCGAAAAACGCGCGATCGTACCACCAGTCAAGACGTCCCCACTTTGCGTGTGCAAACACGGAGTTTTTCCGGTTGTGCAGCCACATGAGCAGCGCGAGAAAGCCGAGGCTGAGCAGCGTGCTAATCATCGTCCCGAAGTTGACGCCCGTAATGACCGTATCGGTGTCCTCTCCCAGCCTGACCAGGTAGAGCGAAGCGACCAGAATGAAAATCACCCGCAACGTCTGCTCCACGATCTGCGACAGACCGACGTACAGCATTTTTTGATGGCCGTAAAAGAAGCCGCGAATGACGGCAATCAGCGGCACGAACAGCAAGGACAGCGAAATGGCCCGGATCGGCTCGATCAGATGCGGGTTGCCCATCAGCTTGGCAATCAGCGGCGAGCTGACGTACAAAATCGCGAACAGTACAATCCCGATCCCGCCCATCATCACCATGCTCCGCGCCAAAATCTGCCCGACAGAGCCTTGCTTGCCCTCGGCGAGCGCCTCGGCAATGACCCGCGACAGCGCGACTGGCACACCTGCCGTCGCCAAAATGAGGAAAGTCAGGTAGAGCGGGTACACCTCCTGATAGAGTCCAAGACCGTTGTCCCCGACGATCTCCTGCAGAGGGATGCGGTAAAACATCCCGATTACTTTTGACAAAATTCCCGCGATGGCCAGAATCAGCGCCCCTGCGAGAAAGTGACTTTTTTTCAACATGGGTAACTCCTTTTTGCGTCGCTTTGACTTGGGGGCTGGCTATCGCCATGAACCCACCCTCTATCCTACTATCATTTCCTCCTTCCAGCAAACAGGTATATCGATGGAATTTGGCTGGAATACTGGTGAAAAACAGATTCCATTGACTTCTTCGAATCGTCTGATGGGAAGCGTAGGAGGAATAAGGATAGCCCTAACGGGTTTTTTGATTCGCCAAGTACAGTGGCCCTTGATGGAGGTACTGAAGGAAAACCGCACGCGCCCGTACATGCGAAAGCTGCAAGCCGCCCAGCATTTGTCCAGGGAGGTGCTGGCAAGCCGCCAGCGCGAAAAGCTGCAAAGGCTGCTCGATCACGCTGTCCGGCACGTGCCGGCCTACGCCGACTACACTGAGGTCTGGAGCGAGTATCGGGAAGCGCCGGAACGCTTAATTGCAAAAGCTTGCGCCCCTCGACAAGACGCGTTTTCGGCGCAATCCCGACGCGTACTTGAGCAGCGGGATTCGAACCGACAAGCTGATCCAAAACCGCACGGGCGGCTCTACCGGGGAACCGACCCGCTTCTACCACGACCGTCCGGCTGTCGAACATTACGAGGCGGCACGCTGGCTGGGCCTCTCGTGGCACGGCATCCAGATCGGCGACCCGTGTGTCATGCTCTGGGGCTCGCCGCTGGAGCTTAACCAGCAGCAGGCCAGGCAATATCGCTGGAAGGAGCGCTGGCTGAAAAACCGCTTGCTGCTCTCCGCCTACGAATTGGACGAACGCCGTCTGGATACGCAATTGAAGCTCATCAGACGGTTCCGCCCTGCCTATTTGTACGGCTACGCCTCGGCTCTGTACACGCTCGCGCAAATGATGCTGCAAAGAGGCACGACGCTCGGCATCCCGCTCAAAGCGGTCGTCTCCACGGCGGAGAGCTTGCACGAGCATCAGCGCCAGGCGATCGCAGCCGCCTTCGCAGCGCCTGTCGTCAACGAGTACGGCGCGCGCGACGGCGGGATTATCGCCTACCAATGCCCTGCCGGAAACATGCACGCCTTTTCCGAAAACAGCTATTTGGAAGTGGTCGATCCGCTCACGCACATTCCCGTGTTTCCCGGTGTTCCCGGCGCCCTGCTCGTCACGGATTTGCACAACAAAGCGATGCCGCGCCTGCGCTATCAACTGGGCGATGTCGTCGCGCTCTCTGCGAAAACGTGCTCGTGCGACATTTCGTTTCCGCTGCTCGAAGCGATCGACGGCAGGGAGGACGACATGTTCATCTCCCAGCACGGGCAGTACGTGCACGGCCACTACTTCAACCACATCGTCCGCAACCTGGACAGCTTTCGCACCTTCCAGATCGTCCAGCACGAGCCGCAGCGGCTAAGCCTGAAACTCGTGAAGGAGCCGGACCGCTTTTTGCCCGCCGATGAAGCGAAGCTTTTGGCGGGAATCCGCTCCGCGCTGGGCGAAGTGAGCGTGCAGGTGTCATACGTCGACCACATCCCGCCTACCGGCTCGGGAAAAATTCGCTACGCGATCCGCGAATGTCCGCTTACGAGCGTCCTGCCGCCGGAGTAGAGCGCTTCCTGACCTTTTGCAACAGCTCGGAGACGAGCGGCTCGCGCAGGAGCGCCATCACGGCCACGTAGACTAATGCGCCGCCTGCAATGCCGATCGGCACATACAGCCAGACGGACAGAAGCGACAGCCACGGGTCGACGAGCACAATCGCCGCGCCCATGATCGCGCAGGCCAAAAGCGTCCTGGCTGCCGTTTTGAGAAAACTCGCCCGGACAGGGCTGCCTACCGCCCTCCAGAGCAGGACGAACAGCAAGAGCGCCTGACAGATGGCGGATACCGCATTCGCCAGCGCGATGCCGCCGTGTCCCAAGAGCGGGATCAACAGCCAGTTGGCCAGCACGTACACACCAATTCCGATCGCCCCGATAATGACGGGCGTCTTGGTGTTTTCCAGAGCGTAAAAAGCGCGGGTGAGCAAATCGCGCGCTGCCAGGAAGTACAGCCCCAGGCCGTAAAACGGCAACGCCCAGGCCGTCAAGGCAACCGAGTGCTCATCGAATGCGCCGCGCTCAAAGGCGAGCCGCACGACTGGCTCTGCGTACAGGGCAAGTCCGACCGTGACGGGGACGAGCAGGATGAACAGATAGGCAAGTCCTTTTTGCAGGATTTGCTTCATCTCGGCCATCTCTCCCCGTTTCACGTGGCTGGCCAACAGAGGGAACAGCGGCAGCGTAAACGCGCCGACAAAAATCGCCATCGGCATTTGCACGATCTGGTTCGCGTTGGCAAGCGCCGAGACGACGCCCGTTCCTACCCCTTCTGCGAAGCCTCTTTCCATAAAGGTCGTCGCTTGTGCCACGACAGCGCCGATCAAAATCGGGATGACGCGCTCCCCCATTCCTTTTAAGGAAGCGTCGTCACGCCAGGCGAGCGACAAGCGGTGCCGATAGCCAAAGCCGCGCAAGGTCGGCAGCATTACAAGCATCGCCGCCAAATAGCCGATGCTCGTCGCAATCGCTAGGCCCACCGCTCCGTACAGCGGCACGAGCACATACATGCCGGCGATCACGAGCGCTCCGTTTGCTACCGTCCCCAATGTCGGGGTAAAAAAATGCTGGTGCGCATTGCACAGGCTCGACCACAAGCCAGTCAGCCCGATGAAGACGGCGGAAGGCCACATCCATTGCAGCATCTCGGCGGTCAGCGCCAGCTTTTCCCCGGACAGGCCGAACATCGCGGCAAGCTGGTGGGAAAAGACGATGCCCAGCACAGACAGCAGTGCGAATATTCCCAGAATGATCGCAAGCATTTTGTGATACAGCTCGCCAGTCGGCTCTTTTTTTTCAATCAGTCCGCGCATCGTCGGGATCAGCACCGCGTTGATCGCGCCGGGCACGACCAGAAACAGCGTCAGCGGAATCGTGGCGGCGATGTTGAACGCATCCGCCTCCATTCCTGTGCCGTACAGACTGGATACGTACACGCTGCGAAAAAAGCCCAGCAATCTTCCCACGAGAGTCAGCACGACAATCATGGAAGCAATCCTCAACAAACTCATGACCCAATTCTCCTATCTCTCGTTCAAAACTACGGTGTCCGTCGCATCGACAGCAATCGGGCACAGCCTGTTTCTTCGTTCGTAGCAAGATCGAGACGTCTGGTTCCCCAGCTTGTTCCGTCTCAAACACACCTGTTATCATATCTTATTTCTAGCGTTCCTACCAACCTCTTTCCGCCCCAGCTTGCTTGCAGGTTGCCGGATTCATTATAATGGGTAGGTTAATCCCTACCTGTAGGAGGACTACAAACAAAATGAGAGAAACCGTGTTGAAGTGGGGAAGCCAATCAACCACGTGGTTGTATCTGCTGTTGGCCTATCCGGTAATCGACTATGTCTTGCGAAAGATTCTACCGATTCCAGTCGTTTCGTCTTTTTGGGATGAAGCGTTGCTCATCATCCTGATGGTGTTTACGTTCGGCGCCTTTTTGCAAACGAACCGGACCATGCCTGGAATCAAGCATTTGCTCAGTGCGTTTTTCGTCCTCGGCCTCGCCCTGATGGTGACGGACATGGCCAACTGGGAGGCGAGCGTGGAGGGTTTTCGCTCCGTCTACCAGTACATCATCGCCTTTTTGATGGGCTTTTATTTGCTGAAGTCCGCCGATGATCTGGACAAGTTTATGAAAGGACTCGCCCTGATCGGCTTTTTGGCTGCCGTCGTCGGGGTGATGCAAGTCGTGCTCGGAGTCAAAACGCCCGAATCGTGGGTGCAGGAAGGCGAAGCGATCACGACACGCGCCTTTTCGTTCGTCACCAGCCCGAACGTGCTCGGAAGCTACATGGCCTTGATCGCGCCAGTGGCCGCCGGACTGTTCATGAAAGCGACCAGCCCCAAGGAAAAATGGGTGTGGGCGATCGTCACCCTGACGACGTTGCTCGCCCTGTTGTTGACCGGATCGCGCGGAGCCTGGTTTGCGCTGGCTTTCGCTCTGTTCGTCTGCTTTTACATATGGAACAAGCGGATCGCCGGGTATTTGGTGCTCGCGGGCATCATCGGGCTCGTGGCCCTGTTCTTCGTCCCGGAATCGGTTCCGATGGTAGGTACGGTGAAAAACCGCATTTTCACCCTGTTTACCCCTGAATACTTCGAATCGAGCAGCCAGGGCGGACGTGTAGGCCGCTGGGGTGAGGCGTATGACAAAATGCGCATCGAGCCGCTGTTTGGCGTCGGGCTCGGCCATCACGGGGGAGCCGTGGCGTCGAGGCATTTTGGCACGATCTACTCGGACAGCTACTTCTTCAAAAGTCTCGCCGAGTACGGCCTGATCGGGATTATCCTGCTGATCGGCCTGGTCGTCTCCATGCTCAAATACGGAGCCGGGCTTGTTTCCAAGCTGCAAGGCTCGCCGCACTTTTTCTCGGTGCTCGGACTGTTTGGCGGGTTGATTGCGGTCGCGACGCACAACCTCGTGGAAAATATTTTCGAGGTGCCGTTCATGGCCCTCTATTTCTGGCTGTTTGGCGGCTTCCTCTGCGCTCTGTACGTCGACCAAACACAAAACAAAAGGTGGTGAACCTATGCGCCGCAATCCTATTCTCTCTACGATAAGCTGGGCGCTGTACGCCATTGCCCTGTTTTTGATCTACCATTTGCTCGTCAAGCCCGCGTTTCTTGACTTGACGTGGATCGCTTTGCTGATTTTCCTGCCGTTGCTCGCTTTTTGCTACTACGTGATTCATCCGTCTGAACGGCGCCAGGTGCTCGTGTTTACGATCGGCTTTTTGCTGCTGGATCGCGCCCTGACCCGCGTGGACGTCAAAACGACAGCGGCTCTTTTGATCGGTGGCGCGGTTGCCATCATCGTCATTGCCCTGCTCGCCAAATGGTACGGCCGCCTGAACTGGCGCGCAGTCGGCTCGCTCGTGCTGATCGCCGTGCTGGCCAATGTCACATTCAACCGCTATACGCTGACGGCTTTGAGCCATTTTACCGTGCAGTACGAGTCCAGCCGGCTGTATAACGGCGACTGGGTGAACTACTTCCCGATGACGCTGTACGACGTCGACGGCGACGGCAAAATGGAGATCGTCACCTACGGCAACGCCGAGGAACTGCCGTTGCCCGAAAAGACAGAAAAGCCGGAGACAGAGGAAGAGAAACAGGCGTTGGCAGAAAAGCTGCGCCATTTGCAAGCGGAGCCGCTCACGCTCTACATCCTGACCTGGAAAGACGGACAAATGGTGCGGATGCCAAACGAGCAAATCCCGGCAGAAGCCATGACGCGAATCAAGGAAATGCTGCCGACCGACTACCCTGGCTTCCCGTATTACACCATGAAGGACGGGCAACTCGTACCGAACGTGCAGCGTCAGTCGTATTCCGAAGCGATGATGCAGGCGGGCACAACGGCTCACCGCGCCTTTGTGCTCGATCTGAACAACATCGCCAACATGCTGGAACAAAATCAGGGCAGCATGGATGTGCGCCAGGAGCTGGGCCGCAACTACAAAAACTTGCACATCACAAACGGCATGCTGACCGGTACGTATGACGGCAGACCATTTGGCGGCACTACAAAAGCCACCAAGCTGCTTTCGACGATGATGCTGCCGGATGGCCGCGAAGGTCTGATTGTCATTGGCGAGCATTTGAGTGTGCTGGCTGTCGAACCGGACGGCACGCTGACAGAAGCGTACCAGTTGACCCGCAAGCAGGCTGAGCTTGCAACAGGCGAGTTCATCCCTGCCGACATCGACCACGACAAAGTAGACGAGCTGCTCGTAGCAGGCCGCCCTTCGTACATTCTGAAGCCAAAGCCAGACGGTACCTGGGACATTCTCTGGGCGAGCAACGCTCACGACAAAAGCTTCCGCTTCTCCAACTTCGCCGCGGTTGGCAGCGACCAGACGCCGGAGATCATCGCCAAGGCGAGAAGCTGGGTCAGCACGACGGACGCGCCTTACTTGTCCGGCTACGACTACACGCCGGAGGGCCTGAAGCAAAACTGGCGCATTTACTTGCCGCTCATCAACGTCCAGATTGGAGACATCGACGGCGACAAGCAAAACGAAATCATCGCCTCCATGGAAAATACGCACCGCATTCTCGTGTTCAAACAGCACAGCATCCCTGTATTCTGGCTGACCATCGTTCTGTTCGCGGGACTGCTCGTTTACGGAGTCGTAAGGAGGGTTCGCCATGCGTAAACTGACAAAGGCATGGGCATTGCTCGCTGCCATCTGCACAGCCTCCCTGCTCGGCGGCTGCACGTATGAGTCCGGCACGAAGGCATTTGCCACCACCAACTTCGATACGCAGCCCGCGCCGCCGACTACGGCCCAAACCGAATCGGCTGCCGAATGGCTGAAAACCGCTCTGGAAAAAGGGAAAACGGCGGAAGAAGCACAGGCATTCTGGTACAGAGGCCACGTGCTTAACCGTATCCTCGCCCGGACGACGACCAGCATGTTCGACGGAGCCGTCCTCAACGACAAAGGGTACAACGTCGGCACGCGCATCGCCGCACAGCCTTATACGTACTATCGCATCGGCGACAAGCGCTACATCCGCACGAATGATTACTGGGTGACAGCCCCGGATGAGCCGCTCGAATTCGACGTGCTGAAAGGCTTCGAGGACTGGCTGCCGTTCATGGACCGGGCAGTGCAATTGCCGGATGAAAAAGTAATCGGCGTCGTCTGCGTGCCTTTCCAGGTGAAGATGACGGGCGCACAATGGCTAAAAGACAGCCAAAGCCCGCTGTTTGAACCGTTGAAAAAGCTGGTCGGCGACCGCCCTGACCTCGAATATATTTTGAAAGAATCGACAATCAAGGCGACGTTTTGGTACGGCAAGGAAGATCGCCTGATCCACCAGTACGAGACATGGATCATCTTGCCGCTGCCGGAGGCCGGAACGATGGACCAGCAGGTGAAGTTCAACCTGTACAAGTACGGCGACACAGGCGGCATCAACATCAAAGAGCCGGAAGAAGTGGAAAAATATTTGCTGTACTAGGGGCTGGCTTCGCTACAGCCGCTGGCAACAAAAAAGAGCCTGCTGCGAGTAAATTCGCGGCAGGCTCTTTTGTTTGCTGCGCTTCGTCAAGGCGTCGCTCTCTTACAGCCCGAGGCCGCCCGCTGCCTTGCCGGCTCTGGCCAGGATCAGGCTGTAGACGAAGGCGGCTGCCGAGCATATCCCCATCGCCCAGTAGAGCGCCGCCCCTCCGCCTTGCTGGAACAGCCAGCCGCCGACGAGCGAGCCAATGATGCCGGAAATGCCGAAAAACAACACGGCCAGTACTGTTTGCCCTGTCGCCTTCCACTCTTCCGGGATGATTTTGTACAAGTACTGAATCGTAGCTGTGTAAAACAGGACGAACGTGACGCCTTGCGTCAATTGCAAGTAAACGACCCACTCCGCCGAAGGGGCGATTGCACAGAGCACATAGCGGATCGCATACAGCGCGGAGGCGAGCATTATCAGCCTGAGTTCGCTCCAGCGGGCGAGCAGTCTGGCACTGATCGCGAAAAACGCGACCTCGCTCACCGCCGCCAAAAACCACGCTTGCCCGACATCCCCCGTCGTGCCGCCCAGGCTCTGCACGTAGACGCCGAGGAAGCTGTCGTTCGTCCGGTGCGGAGTCGCCGCAATCAGCACGAGCAGAAAGAAGCGCTGCGTTTGCGGATAGAGGAAAAACTGCTTCAACTCCTGCCAGGACAACGACTTGCTGCTGGCAGGCGCATCCTGCATGACGAGCGCGCATGCGTAGGCAAACACGCCGTAGCCGACAAACAGCCAGACGAGCTGCCCCATCCCCAGCCGATCGAGCGTCCAGCCGATGAACAGCGACGCCGTTGCGTAGCCGACTGCGCCAAACGTGCGGATCGAGCCGAAGCTTGTGCCGTGCAGTTCGGCAATCCGGTAGTTGAGGCTCTCGGTCAACGGATCGGTCGGCAGCAGGAAAAAATACATCGCGCCGACCAGCAAAAACAGCGCGAAAAACGAAGCCGAGGTGAACAGCAGGACTCCTGCCGCGATGGACAGACCTAAGGTCAACAGGATGATCCGCCTGATCGTCTTGTAGCGGTCGCTCATCATCCCCCAAAACGGCTGGGACAATATGCCGATAAACGAACCTGCCCCGATCAGTACGCCGATTTGCGCCGGCGTGATGCCGCGATAAGTCAAATAGACGGGCAAAAACGAAATGAAAATGGACAACAGGGAAAAATAAAAGAAATTGTACGCCCGCAAGCTCAGTATGGCAGTATTCACGTTCCACCTCATCTTGTTTTGGCATAGAAAGATAGCCCCGCAGCCTTTTGCAAGGCCCGAGGCTCGGCACGCTGTTCCGTTATCCGCTCACCAGCTCGTTCATCAGGTCGGCAAGCTGTCTCGCCTGCTCGCGGCGCTCGTATGGCTTCACGCGCTCCGCAAAATCTGCCCCGCGCGCCTCGCCGCTGCCCGTCTTCCCGCTCTGCTCCTTCCATTCGCGATACAGTTGCAAGTACGCCTGCTTGATCGCATCCTTATGCTCCGGATCAGCCACCTGGCCCAGACGGAACTTTTCGATAATCTCTGTCGCTTCCCCTGCTTTGTTCAGCGCGAGAATCGGATTGCCGATCCCCATGTATTCGTACAGCTTGCCCGGAATGTACGCACCCGCGTCAGCGGACACGTCCCCGATGAGCAGCAGGGCATCGGCTGCTTTCATCAAGCCGAGCGCCTCCTTGTGCGGCAGGTTGCCCAATACGCGCACGATGTCAGCAAGTCCCAGCGCTTCCACACAATCCCGGTTTTCCGAATACCCGGGATAGTCAAACACGCCTGCGAAGCTGAGCAGCAGTTCCTGCCTGTCTACCTGCCCCTCGTCGATCAGCTCGCGGATCGCTTGCAGCAACAGCCGCGGATTGCGCTTTTGATACAAAATGCCCGCGTAGACCGCATGGAATTTTCCCGGCGCCGCATAGCTTGGCGTCAGCTCCTGAAAGTCGGCCTGGTCGAAGCCGTTGTAAATCAGCTCCATCCGCTTGATTCGCTCCTGATGCTTATTTTGGAAGTTTTTGGCAAAAGTGGCGGTGACGGTCGTAATCGCATCGGCCTTTGCCATCACTCTCGCTTCCATCCGCTCCTCCAACCGTTCGCGCCAGGCAATGCCAGAGGTGTGCATGTTTTGCGTCCACGGATCGCGGAAATCCGCTACCCATTTGCAGCCGAACTCATCCGCGAGCTTCTCGGCAATCAAGTGGTTGGTAACAGGGCCAGAGGTGGAAAAAATCACGTCGATTTTTTCCTGGCGCATGATTTCCCGTCCGAGCTTGAGCGCATTGGGCAGCCAGAGAATTTGGTCGTCCGGGATCAACAAGTACGGCTTGAGCTTTTTCAAGACGTTCACGACCTGCTTTTTCACCCGCTGCTTCAACGATACACGCGGGGCGGCGTCAGTCGAGCTACCTGCGGCAACGGCAGCGGCTTGTCCTCTCCCCGGCAGCAGTTGCCACTCTTTTGCCCGATGAATGTTCACCTCGCCTGGAAGCTGCGCCAGAAGTGAAGGATCAAGCGTGGCGTGGTAGACTGGATCGACGGTAAGCACGTGGACGTTCCAGCCGAACTCCCCCAAATATTTGGCCATTTTCAACGGCCGTGGAACACCGCCGCCGCCGATGGGAGGAAATATGTAGCATATGATTAACACGTTGTGCGCTTTCATCTTGTAACCGTCCTTCTCGTTTTTACGTTTTCCATCCTAAACGATACCACAAGTGCTGTCTTATTGCGAATCTATCAGCCATCTGCTATAGTGAGAATGGCTTTGTTTACGCATGGAAGGCTCGCAGCCCTTCGCGGCGCTGTGCCAGCTTTTTTCTTTTTAAAAAAACAATCGCTCCTCCATGAACAAGCCTCGACAGAGGTTTTCTTGAATAAGATTCGGGTGAATTTACATGAGCAAACTACGCGTCCTCCACGTGATTGGCGGGGGGGAATTTGGCGGTGCGGAACAACATATTCTCAATCTGGTTACGACTTTTCCTGCGGAGGAAGTAGACGTCGCCGTCGTCTGCTTCTACGATTCGCTCTTTGCCGAGAAGCTGCGGGCTGCTGGCATCAAGGTGATTGCGTTGAACCAGTTCGGCCGATTTGACATTCGTCTGCTGCAAGCTTTGCGGCGCACGTTCCTCGCTTTTGGGCCAGCGATCATCCATACGCACGGGATCAAGGCCAACTTTTTTTCCCGGCTGGCCGCGCTCGGCATGAAGGTGCCTCTCTTGACGACCGTACACAGCTCGCTGCGCTACGATTACGCAGGCGCGTTGGCCTACGCGATCGTCTGCATGATGGAACGGAGCACCCGCCACTGGAATCGGCACTACATCGCCATCAGCGGCGCCATTGCCGACGTCTTGCGCGAGCAGGGCGTGAAAAGTTCCGCGATCAGCGTGATCTACAACGGGATGGATTTGTCTCCTTACCAGCAGGATCAGCTTCGCGAGAGCGACCGCAGCCGTTTTCGCGCGGAGTGGAACGTGCCGCAGGACGCCTTTTTGTTCGGAACCGTAGCGCGATTCGTTCCAGTCAAAGGCTTGCCGATTCTGCTCGACGCCTTTCACGCGCTTGTGCAGGACAAAGCAGCGTCGCCTTATCTCGTGCTGATCGGCGACGGCTCGGAACGTCCGGCGCTGGAAGCGAAGGTGCAGGAGCTGGGCCTTGCGGAGCGCGTCCGCTTTGCCGGGTTTCGGCAGGACATTCCGGCTTGCCTGCATGCCATCGACGGCTTTGTTCACTCCTCCCTGTACGAAGGGCTCGGCTACACGATTATCGAGGCGATGGCCGCCAAAGTGCCTGTCGTCGCAAGCAACGTGGGCGGCGTGAAGGAATTCGTCTTCCACGAGCGCACGGGACTGGTTGTCGAGCCGAACGATTCCGCAGCATTGGCGCGAGCAATGGAACAGCTCTGGACTTCGCCACAACTGCGCGAGACGCTGGCGCAAAACGCCTTGGAAAAGGTCGAAGCCACTTTCACGATTCAGCAGATGACCGCTCAAATTTTGTCTCTGTACCGAAAGCTGTTGTCATAAGCGAAGCACGACTGGCCGTCTGATGGACGCTGCTCGTGCTTTTTGCGCTGCCGCTGGCGGGTAAAAACTGTTTGAACAATCTGGATTCATGGTTGCCTCCGCAGGGACAATCTGGTTACATAGAACTGGAACAATTATGAATCGCACGTGAAAGGATGACACGAAGCATGAAACTTTTTCTCTCGGTAGACATGGAAGGCATCTCCGGCATCGTCGACACCAGCTACATCAATCCTGATTCGGGCGTAAACTACCAGCGCGGCCGCCAGTTCATGACCGATGACGCCAACGCGGTGATCGAAGCGGCGCTTGCCAGCGGCGCGACGGAAATCGTCGTGGCGGACAGCCACAATACGATGAACAACATTTTGTGGGAAAAGCTGCACCCGAAAGCGCGGCTGCTCGCTGGCTCGCCCCGCGATTGCTCGATGATGCAGGGGCTAGATGAGAGCTTCGATGCCGCTATGTTTATCGGCTACCATACCCGCCAAGGGGTCCCTGGCGTGCTCAGCCACACCATGTCCGGCGTCGTCCGCAACATGTACATCAACGGACGGGTCGTAGGCGAATTTGGCTTTAACGCGGCAATCGCGGGCTTGTACAACGTTCCGGTCATCATGGTGTCCGGCGACAACCTCATCGCCGAAGAAGCGCGGGAGCTGATTCCTGGCATCCGTACAGCGATCGTCAAGGAAGCGGTGTCGCGCACAGCCGCTATCTGTCTGTCGCGCGAGGACGCGACCGCCGCACTGAAGGAGCAGGCGGCGCTTGCGCTTGGCAATGTATCCGCCATCGCTCCGTTTACGAACGACAGTCCGCTTACGCTGGCCATGGAGTTTTCCCATGCCGGCCAAGCCGAAATGGCGGCAATCGTCCCTCACACCCGCTATGAGACGGCGACAAACACCGTTTATTACAGCACGGACGATCCGCAGGACTTGTACAAAACGATGCGGGCGATGCTGAACCTCGCTTCCGAGGCAGAGTTTTTCTAGGACTTTACTCGTGGCAAAAGGAAATAGGCAGGGCATAGCGCCGTGCCTTTTTCGCGCTCCGTTATGAGCTGCTTTTCTGCCTTCCTTTGCGCAGCATGGGTGCCTCCTGTGCTGTAGGTTCCGCCTCCGCCCGCAACCTGTGTGGCCGATGCGTCCGCGTGGCGCCAGGAATGCAGCCGCCGGACAAAGGGTGTGGGAAAAAAGGCGATTGCGCCGGAATGCAAAAAAACAGGCCCAGCAAGTGGGCCTGTTTGTCGTTTTTGGCTTTTACAGTTTGCGAACGTTCGTCGCCTGTGGGCCGCGTTGACCGTTTTCCACGTCAAACTCGACCTCTTGCCCTTCATCCAGGGATTTGTAGCCTTCTCCCTGAATCGCGGAGAAGTGGACGAACACATCATCCGCACCATCCCGTTCGATAAAACCGAAACCTTTTTCGCTGTTGAACCATTTTACTCTACCACGTTCCATTTTTGCCTCCTAGCATGTATCCCTTACATGATTGAAATATGATCTTACCTGGTTACTATTGCCATAAACGAAACGAGTTATACATCCAAAAAAGAGAGCGCGGCGAAAACGGCTCTGCCAGCCCTCCTTGCTGCGAAAAAGCACTCCGGTTCAAGACAGTCGAAAAGCTCTCTAACTTGCCTGATTGCGAGACGAAAGAGCCTCCATAAACGCTTTCGCTAGGCGTTTACAGAGGCTCTTTTTTTCCGGTTTGGTTGCACCCGTACCCTCGCGCAACTTCCCAGCACGCGGTATTTCGCTATCGGAGAGCGGTCGGTCGACCACTTGCTGTCATTTGCGCTTGATTAAATGCGCACAACAGTAGCCTTGCTGACCGAGTTGAGCGGAATGCGGTTTTTCGTATCGAACAAAATCGCGGAGTCGGCCATTTGCGCCGCTACTTCATCCCAGTTTACGTCCGCGAACTGTTTTTGCACAGCCGTCAAAATCAAGGCGTCGGCACCGCGAACGGCTGCCTCCAGACTGTCTTGCTTGTGCTCGTACGCAGTCGGTACCGCCGGGTCATACGAGCGCACCTCGACTCCTTTGGCGAGCAACAGCTTGATGATGTCGTGCACAGGGCTGACGCGGTCGTCGTTGGAGAAGTCCTTCATCGCAAGCCCCAGTACAGCTACACGGCTGCCTGCAAGCGTCTTGCCTTTTTGCTGCAACGCTTTTTCCAGCATGCCGATCAGCACTTCCGGCACAGCATCGTTAGTCATGCGCGCCTGCTGCAAGATCGGCAGCGACACGCCCAGCTCGCGAGCTTTTGGCTGCAAGTAATACAGGGCGTTCGGCAGGCAGAAGCCGCCAACGCCAGGACCAGGCGTCAATAGGTTCACGCGCTTGTGCGTGTTGGCAACCTTAATCAGCTCGAACGTGTCGATCCCGAACGCCTCGGAAAAGCGGGCGAACTCTTGAACCATCGCGATATTGACGTCGCGCTGGATGTTTTCGATGACTTTGGCGGTTTCGACCACGCGGATGTCCGAGATCGTAATGTCTGTTTCGCTGATGAAGGAAAGCAGCTCTTTTCCTTTCTTGGCGCTCTGCTCGTTGATGCCGCCAAGCACGAGCGGCATGTGGATGAACTCTTCAAAAGCTCGTCCTTCGGCAATCCGCTCGGAGCAGTACGTCAAATAAAAGTCGACGCCTGCGACGAGGCCGCTCACTTCTTCGAGAATCGGCTTCAGCACTTCTTCCGTGGTCCCTGGAACGACCGTGCTGCGAATCATGATCGTATCGCCCTTTTTCAGCACGCTGCCGAGCGATTGGGCACAGCTTTTCAACGGTCCGAGATCCGGGTCGCCGTTATGCACCGGCAAACCGACGGTCACAATATAATGATCGACTTCCGCAGCCGCTTCCTCGTAGGAAGTGGTAGCGCGGAAACGCTTTGCTTCAATTTGTTCCTTGAGAATCTCCGGCAAGGTTTTCCCCTGATAGGACTCCAAATGGTGGGAATGCGCCGCATTAATTTCATCCACGACGTGAGGCAAGGCGTCAACGCCGACGACGTTTGCTCCCTTCATGGCATAGGTAAGAGCAAGCGGCAAGCCAACAAACCCTAATCCCACTACAGCTACGCGCACAGGCTGAGTCATTGCGTATCTCCTCTTTCACGTTCTCTAAGGTAAGGTCCGTGCAACCGTACAGTCGCGCGGCCAACTTGCAAATTGCTTATGACAGATAGTAAATGCCCGCAGCGATAAAAACCACGCACAATCCTATGAGGACCTTGTACAACGTCTCCAAGGCTGCTCCTCCCCATGATTCATATTGTCGGCTTTGGCCCTGTCCAAAAGGGCATGGGACCGCACCCGTCTGGGAAAAAAAGTGCGGAACTCTCTGCCAAATCCTAATTATACTCTCGATTGAAATATCGTTCAACAAGGGTTTGTTTTCATGCCGAACCGGAAGTGTCCAAAAATACGGTCAGCGGCCCGGTCACATAAACTTGGCAGGCAAGCCGATACCCTTGCTGCACGGCTTCTCCCAGACGGTATTGCTCGGTCTCGGACGGCGGAGGGGCCGAGCCTGCTGGAATATTCATCCTGACCATACAAGTTCGACACTTTCCCGTCGTGCAGAAAAAATCGATCGGAAGCTGCGCGCGCACCAGCGCCATCAGCAAGTTTTCCCCCCGCGCAAGCGAGATGCTGCGCTCCTTGCCGCCTTCCCATACGGTTGCTGCGAACTGCTCCGGACGGTTGCTTCCCATCCCCACACGCTTTCCCTCCCCGCTTCTGATCGAAAAACAGTGCGCCCTACTTGGACAGGCTCGCTCCGATAATATAAGAAAAGCCGATGGACAGGACCATCGCGATGAAGCCGATCGCCCTGTTGTCATTGGCTATTTCCTCATCCACCTTGAACGAGGGGGTCATAAATTCAAAAATAAAGTAAGCGATCAGAAGCAAGCAAAAACCGAATGAACCCCAGATCAAAGCCTGCCCTAAAGAAAGATTCGCCTGAATCGAATAGCGGAAAACATTGGCGATGCCAAAAATTTTTCCGCCCGTTGCCATCGCGACGGCCATGTTCCCACGTTTCAGCTCTGCCCATACACGATAGCGCGTCACCAGCTCGAAAATCGCCAAAAACAAAATCATCGCGAGTCCGGTAACGGTAAAGTAAGCAGCAGTTGCAAAATATGGATTGTGCAGAAGGCCTGCCATGGAATCTCCTCCCGACATCTCTATTTCAGTTCGGCAATGGTCGCGCCAACGCCGCCTTCCCCCTGTCCGCCCAGGCGGAAAGATTTGACGTTGCGGTGGCTTCTTAAATATTCATGCACACCTTTGCGCAAAACGCCCGTACCGTGTCCGTGAATGATGGAAACCGAGTGCAGTCCAGCCAAAAGCGCATCGTCGAGAAACTGGTCCATTTCCCGGATGGCGTCCTCGACGTTGTATCCGCGCAAGTCGAGGTCCATTTTAATGCTGGCCGTTCTGCGCTTGACGGATGTGTACGGCGCGGCTTGCGGCTTTTGCGTAATCGAGTTTTGCACGTTCATGTCTTCGCGTCTGACCTTCATTTTCATAATGCCGATCTGGACGAGAAACTCGTCGTTGTTCACCTTTTCCAGCACGGTTCCTTTTTGGCCGAAGCTGGTGACCATGACTTCATCGCCCACCTTGATCTGGGTGGCGCGAACGGCCTTGGCCGGCTTTTTCACTTTTTCCTTCTCCAGCTCAAGCACGGCATTGCCGAGTCGTTTTTTCGCATCGATCAGCCGGTGCTCCTTGATCTCCACGCCTTCGTCTCTCATCTCGCGCAGCTCGCGAATGATCGTCTCCGCCTCTTCTTTTGCCAATTGAACGGCGATCCGCGCTTCGTCTTCCGCCCGTTCCATCAGCTTGTTTTTCTCCTCGGCAAACCGGGCGCGTTCTTCCTCGAGCTGACGGCGCAATTCCTCCGCTTCTTTTCTCGCCGCCGCTGCCGCCAGTCGGTCAGCCTCGGCGGATTTGCGGTTGCGCTCCAGAGAAGCGATCATGCTCTCCACCTGGTTGTCTTCCTCACTGATGGAGCCGCGGGCCACCTCGATGATCGCCTCGGGCAGTCCGAGACGTCTGGCGATGGCAAAAGCGTTGGAGCGTCCCGGCACGCCGACGAGCAAACGGTACGTCGGGCGCAAGGTTTGCACGTCAAATTCCACGCTGGCGTTGATGACCTCGGGCCTGTCGTACGCATACGCCTTCAGCTCGCTGTAGTGCGTAGTGGCGACCAGTCTGGCTCCAGAGTCAATCACGTGGTCGATGATCGACATGGCGAGCGCCGCCCCTTCTGTCGGGTCCGTACCCGCTCCCAGCTCGTCGAACAGCACGAGGCTTTTCGCGTCCATCTTTTCCAGAATGGAAATGATGTTTTTCATATGGCTGGAAAAGGTGGAAAGGCTTTGCTCGATAGACTGTTCATCCCCAATGTCGGCAAACACGGAAGAAAACACCGTCATCTCGCTCTCTTCTTCTGCCGGAATGTGCAGTCCCGCCATCGCCATCAGCGACAAAAGCCCGATCGTTTTAAGCGAGACGGTTTTCCCGCCCGTGTTCGGACCCGTCACGACGATCGCCTGGTACTCGCCGCCCAGCTCGACGTCGACAGGAACGACGACCTCGCGCGGGATCAGCGGATGGCGCGCTTTTTTCATGTTCAAATAGCCGCGGTCGTTCAGCTTGGGACAGACGGCTTTCATGCTCCAGGCAAGCTGGGCTTTGGCGAACATGAAGTCAAGCTCGGTCAGCGCATCGACATTCTCGACGAGCGCATCCACGGCAAAAGCGACTTGCTCGGTGAGCAGGTACAAAATCCGCTCTACCTCGCGCTCTTCCCGCAGTCGCAGTTCACGCAGCTTGTTGTTCATCGACACGATCACTTCCGGCTCGATGAACAGCGTAGCTCCGGAAGCGGACTGGTCGTGGACAATCCCGCCGAACACGTGGCGGTATTCCTGCTTCACGGGAATGACAAAGCGATCGCCGCGAATCGTGACGATGTTTTCCATCAGCATTTTTTGATAAGAAGAGGAGCGCGTCATCTGGTCCAGCTTTTCCCGGATGCGCGACTCCACCTGCCTGATCTCCTGGCGCACTTGGCGCAGCTCCATGCTGGCGCTGTCCATGACGTCTCCGTTTTCGTCAATACAGCGGCGAATTTCCATTTCCAGCTCGCGCAAGCCTTCGATGCGCTCGGCTTGCTGCTTTATGAGCGGCATTTCGTGGTCCTCGCACATGTCCAGCAAAAACGTCTTCAAACGGCGCCCCGCCATGACCGTGCTGGCGATGTCCAATAGCTCCATCGGCGCGAGCATCGCATTCAGCCTGGCGCGCTGCACAGAACCGCGGATATCGCGAATGCCGCCGAGCGGAGCGCTGCCTTTCAGGCGCAGGACAGTGGCAGCCTCTTCGGTGCCCTGCTGGGCGATTTTCACTTCGTCCAGCCGCACGAAGGGGGTCAGTTCCGCTGCTTTTTCTTTTCCATATGTGCAAGATGCCTTGTCGACTAACAGGGCGATAATTTTATCGTATTCCAAAGTTTTTAATACCCGTTGTTCCACTGTATCCTCCTTATTTCCTCACCGGCGACCGTCGGACTTAAGCGGATAAGTACAACGGTCTGAACCTTCAATCACTGCGATTTCCTCATTATATCATGTCAGCCGTTCCAAGGATAATTTTACACGCACCCGCTTTGGCATAGTTCGGCTCGGAAATAGCCAGAATGAAAATGAACCAATCCAAAAGGAGGAGTTTACATGACGATCATGCGTCATCTCGTCCGCTTCGTCGTCGCTTCCGTCGTCCTGATGTTCGTCGGCTTTCTGGTACCCGGGTTTTCTGTAAGCAGCTTCTGGACTGCTTTTCTTGCCGCTGTCGTAATCGCCCTCTTGGGCTGGGTCGTGGAAGCCATGTTCGGAGATCGCATTTCCCCCTACAATCGCGGAATCATCGGCTTCCTCGTCAGCGCTGTCGTGATCTACCTGACACAGTTTATCGTCTCCGGTTTCCATGTGACTGTCATCGGAGCGCTTCTGGCGTCTTTGGTAATCGGGATCATCGACCTGTTCATTCCGATCAAGACCCATATGGACATGCGCAATGGGGATGCCGGAAACCGCCAGGAAACGTAAGATCCGCTTTACGCGAAAAGAGCCAACCCGTCACATGCGGGCTGGCTCTTTTTCAGTTTGATCGGCCTTCTATTGCGGTTGTGCAGACTGGCGATGAATCATCCCAGCCAGGTAGCCTGCGCCAAAGCCATTGTCGATATTGACTACCGCGACTCCGTTAGCACACGAGTTGAGCATGGTCAACAGCGCCGAAACGCCGCCAAAGCTGGCGCCGTAGCCGACGCTCGTAGGCACCGCGATAACCGGCTTGTCGACGAGTCCAGCCAGTACGCTGGCGAGCGCCCCCTCCATGCCGGCCACACAGACGATGACGCTGGCACCCCTGATCTCCTCCAGGCGCTGGAACAGCCGATGGATTCCGGCGACCCCCACATCGACAATCACCTTGACCTCACTGCCAAAGCAGCGCGCCGTCCAGGCCGCTTCCTGCGCCACCTGCCAGTCTGACGTGCCCGCTGCCACGACCGCGACGTAGCCGTCACGCTCCGGCACGAGCAGCTCTTTTGTGGACAAAAGCAAGCGCGCCTCTGCTATGTACTGGACGTCTGGCCACCGCTTCCGGACTTTGTCTGCTTGCTGCTCGCTTGCCCTGGTGACCAAAACGAGCTTTTGATGCTCGCGCAGCCGTTCCATAATCCCGACGAGCTGACTGGCGCTTTTGCCCTCTCCGTAGACGACTTCGGGAAATCCCGTCCGCGCTGAACGCGCCAGATCGAGAGTGGCGTAGTCCAGGCGGCTGATCCCGGAAAGCTGCTCCTCGGCCTGCTCCACGCTCAACCGTCCGGAAGCGACTTGCTGCAAAATGCGTTTGACGTCATCCATGCTGCTTTTTCACTTCCGTTCCCAGCACAGCGTTCATGCTGCCCGTCTGATAGCCGAACAAATCGAGCGTCACGTAGGAAAAGCCGATCTCTTGCAGCGTCCTGTTGATCTCGACATGGCGGGCGAGCAGGCGGCTGAAATCCGCCGGGCTGACCTCAATGCGCGCAATCGTGTCGTGGTGGCGGACCCTGACCTGGTGAAAGCCAAGACTGAGCAGATAGCCTTCCGCCCGGTCGATCTGGTCGATTTTTTCCAGCGTAATCTCCGAGCCGTAGGGAATCCTGGAGGAAAGACAGGCAAAGGACGGTTTGTTCCACGTAGGCAATCCCCTCTCCTTGGACAGCGCCCTGATCTCGTCTTTGTATAGCCCGGCCTCCTGTAGCGGACTGCGCACACCGCGCTGGGCGGCGGCGGCACGGCCGGGACGGTAATCGCCGCGGTCGTCCATGTTCGCTCCGTCGCAAATGACCGCATTCCAGCTGTTTTCTTCGGCCATCCGGCCCAAATGCTCGTACAGGCCGTCTTTGCAATAAAAGCAGCGGTTCACCGGATTGGACACAAAATTCGGATTTTCCATCTCGCGAATTTCCGTTGTGACAAACCGTGCGCCAAGCTGGGCGGCAAGCCTCTTCGCCGCCTCAAACTCGCGGGTGGGAAACGTTTCCGAAGCGGCAGTCACGGCAATCGCTGCCTCGCCCAGTTCCTCAACCGCCCTCGCCAGCAAAAACGTGCTGTCAACGCCGCCTGAAAACGCCACCAGCACTGTCCCCATTTCGCGCAAGACCGCTCCCAGTTTCTCGTTTTTTTCTGCCAGCGTCCAGTCTTCGCTATCTGTAGCCAGTTGGTTGCCCACTTCCATGAGTTGCCCCTCCTTTTTGTCCAAGCTTTTGCCGCACAACGCGAAAAGAGAGGCCAGCGCCCCTCTTTTCTCCTTAATCTATCGGCTTATCATTTGCATCTTCCTGAAGGATCTTCAGCAGTTCTTCGTACTCCTGCCGCAAGCGGAAGTATTCATCCGCGATGTTTACCGCAGAGAGTACGGCAATTTTAGCGGTGTCCAGTCGATGGTTGCCGTTCGCGATTTCGTTCATCTTGTCATCAACGAAACCGGCCACCATGCGTATGTGATTGACACTTGCCTTGCCACTGAGCCGGTATTGTTGGCCGAAGATATCCACCGTCAAACGATTTTTCCCATCACCTTGCACGAGGGGTTCCTCCCTACTGCGACCTTTGCTCTACTGTATCCTTTTTAGGTTACTGAAAATGTCAGAGTTCGTCAAGCCATCTTACATCCGCAGTTCGGCACCCGTCCGGTTTTTCAACGCTTCGACGACAGCGGTTGTCACCTGCTGGATTTCTTCATCCTGCAAGGTGCGCTCCGCGTGACGGAACACGAGAGCAAACGCCATGCTCTTCTTGTCCTGTGCAATCCGCTCGCCTGTGTACACATCGAACAAGGTCAACGACTCCAGCAGCTCGCCCGCCGCTTCGCGAATAGTCGCTTCCAACGCACCCGCAGGCACGCTGCGGTCTACGACCAGCGCCAGGTCGCGCGTTACCGCCGGGAACTTAGGCAACTGGCTGTAGTGTCCAACCTCGGCAGCCGCCTCGATCAGCACAGCCACATCGAACTGGAACACGTACGTCTCAGACAGATCGTACGCTTTTTCCGTACCTGGGTGTACTTGCCCCAGATAGCCCAACCGTTTGTCGCCTGCCCATACTTCCGCTGTACGGCCTGGGTGCATGCCGGCAATGTCCGCTGCCGCTTTGTACTGGGCTGTGCGGATGCCCAGGCGCGCCAGGAGCGAATCGACAATCCCTTTGACCTGATAAAAGTCTACAGGCTGTTTCGCGCCCATCCAGTTTTGCGGCAAAAGCTGCCCTGTCAGCGCACCTGCCACGTACAGACGCTCTTCCGGAAGCTGCGTCAGCGACTCTTCGCGCGTCAAAAACACGCGGCCCAGCTCAAAAATGGCGACGTCGTGATTTTGCCGATTTTTGTTGTACGCGACGGTTTCCAACAGACTTGGAACGAGGCTGGTGCGCAGCGTGCTATGCTCCTCGCTCATCGGCATCAAGAGGGACACCGGGTTTACTTTTTCCTGATGCAGACCCGCAACTGCCTCCACGCGGTCCGGGTGCACCAGTGCGTAGGAAATCGCCTCGCTTAAGCCCGTGCCGATCAGATGGTGACGGATCGTGCGGCGCAGCTTTTGCTCGTGCGTCAGTTGGCCTTGCGTGGTCGAGCCAGTCGGCAGGCTGGTCGGGATGTTATCGTAGCCGTACAGACGCGCCACTTCCTCCACCAAATCTTCCGGCAGCGTAATGTCGCCGCGTCTCGTCGGCACGGTAACGGTCCAGCTTTCGCCTTCGGTTGTGAACGGAAATTGCAAACGCGTAAAAATCGGGGAAACGTCTGCGGCAGACAGGCTCGTTCCCAGATGTTGATTGATTTTGTCCAATGTCACGGTGACAACGGCCGGCTTCGCTTCGTTTACGACTGCGGAGCGGATGCCTTTGGACACGCTGGCCCCGGACAGTTGCTGGATCAAAGCAGCGGCACGCTCTCCCGCTTCCTGCACGCGCGCCTGATCGACGCCTTTTTCCCAACGGACGCAGCCTTCTGTGCGCATGCCGAGTGTGCGGGCGGTGCGGCGGACTGTTTTTGGCGTAAACCAGGCGGCTTCGAGAATGATTTCCTTCGTCTCGTTCGTAATCTCGGAGTTGGCTCCGCCCATCACGCCGGCGATGGCCAAGCCTTTTGCCGGGTCGGCGATCAAGAGAGTCTGCTCATCCAGTTCGCGCTCCTGGTCATCCAAAGTAACGAGCTTTTCCCCTGCGTTTGCCAGGCGGACGACAATTTTGCGGTCCTGAACCTGCGCCGCGTCAAACGCGTGCAGCGGCTGCCCGTACTCCAGCAAAACGTAGTTGGTGACGTCTACCACGTTGTTGATCGGGCGAATGCCTGCTGCCATCAGGCGATTTTTCATCCATTGCGGGGAAGACGCAATTTTGGCATTCGTGAAGTGGCGGCCGTGGTATTGGTAGCATTCGTTTTCGGCTGCGATCGTAACTTCCAGCGGGTTCTCCCCGCCGTCTTCGGTCAGCTCGATTTGCGGCAGCACCACTTCTTTGCCCAAGATAGCGGCCACCTCGTAGGCAACGCCGAGCATGCTCAGGCAATCAGAGCGGTTTGGCGTCAGGCCAAGCTCCAGCACGTAGTCGTCCAGCCCGAGGTAGGAGACTGCGTCCATACCGATTTCCGCATCCTCCGGCAATACCATGATGCCTTCCTGCTGGTCTTTTGCCAGCAGCTTGTCGTTTAGCCCCAACTCTTTTGCCGAGCAAATCATGCCCTGGGATTCCACGCCGCGCAACTTGGAGCGCTTGATGTTCAGGCCCCCGGGCAGTTTTGCGCCGATCAGCGCGACGGGTACTTTTTGCCCTTTGTCTACGTTTGGCGCTCCGCAGACGATTTGCAGGTCTTCGCCTTGCCCCGCATCGACCACGCATACGCTCAGACGGTCAGCGTCCGGGTGCTTGCTGCGTTCTTTGACATACCCGATCACTACACCGGAAACACCTGCGTTGCGCGATTCTACCGCGTCTACCTCAATCCCGCTGCGAGTCAGCTTCTCAGCCAGCTCCTGGGGCGTCGTTCCACTCAGATCGACGTATTCGGATAACCATTGATACGATACCTTCATCTTTGCCTCTCCTCTCTAGCCTCGGTTGAACTGACGCAGGAAACGAACGTCGTTGGTATAAAAATGGCGGATGTCCTCCACGCCGTATTTGAGCATCGCGATACGCTCTACCCCCATGCCAAAGGCAAAGCCGCTGACTTCCTGCGGATTGTAGCCGGCCATTTCCAGCACGCGCGGGTGCACCATGCCGGAGCCCAAAATCTCGATCCAGCCCGTTTGCTTGCACACGCGGCAGCCGTGACCGCCGCAGTTGAAGCATTGCAGGTCGACCTCTGCGCTAGGCTCGGTGAACGGGAAGAAGCTCGGACGCAGGCGAATTTGCTGGTTTTCCCCGAACATTTGGCGGGCAAACGTCAGCAGAATCCCTTTCAGATCGCTCATGCCGATGCCTTTGTCAACCACGAGGCCCTCAATCTGCGTGAACTGGTGGGAGTGGGTCGCATCGTCATCGTCGCGGCGATACACTTTTCCGGGACAGATGATCTTCACAGGCGTCTTGCCTTCTTTTTTCAGCATCGTCCGCGCCTGCACCGGAGACGTATGGGTGCGCATCAAAATTTCGTCCGTCACGTAAAACGTATCCTGCATGTCGCGCGCCGGATGGTCTTTTGGCAGGTTGAGCATTTCGAAGTTGAAGTGGTCCATCTCCACTTCTGGTCCTTCTGCCACCTCGAAGCCCAGACCGATGAAAATGTCTTCGATCTCCTCGATGATGCGGGAGAGCGGGTGCATCGTTCCGGCAGGCACCGGACGCCCTGGCAAGGTTACGTCTACCGTCTGGGACGACAGCTTCGCGTTCAGCGCCGCTTCTTCAATCGCCTGCTGCTTGCTGGAAAAAGCTGTCTCCAGCGCTTCCCGCACTTCGTTGACCAGTTGCCCGACTACCGGACGCTCTTCGGGAGACAGGCTGCCCATCCCGCGCAGCAGTTCTGTCAGCTCGCCCTTTTTCCCCAAATATTTGACGCGCAACTCCTGAAGTTGTGCAGCTTCCGTCACCTGGCTGATTTGCCCCAGCGCGGACTCCTTCATTTCTTGCAACCGAGTTTGCACTTCGTATCGCTCCTTTTTTCTGTAGATAAAAAAAGAAAAACCCGCCCCAAAAAGGGACGAGTTACTTTTTTCTCGCGGTACCACCCTTGTTAGACAGACGGCTCGCTTTCGTGACAAAGCTGTGACAATATCACTAACAGCGAACGAGACTTCTGTCTCACTTCAGCTCATTGGTAACGGGAATGACCCGGCTGCTCCTACTGCGCGAAAGCGGTTCAGAGTGCGGCTTCGGAGTGAATTCGGCAGCTATCGTGCTAAAGATGCTCGCAGTCTGTGGCACCTTCTCCCTGAAAAACAGATAGGACCTGCGTACTAGTCTCCGTCATCGCTTTGCGTTATAATCGAGATGTAGGAAAATTATAGCGCAACAAGAGAGAACTTTCAATTATACAAATGTTACATATCACTTGTTCTCCCTAGTTCGATTTTCGCGAATCCGAAAGGGGACTTTTGACATGATCGAGAAGGTTACGGCCCTTTATGATAAGACATGCGTCTGTCGGCATTGCCAAGCAACTTTTTCCACCAAACGGATCAGAACCGGCGCTCTTACCATGATTCACCGCGACAGCGACTTCTATACCACGTTCAAGGAGCAGTCGCTGAATCCGATTTTATATACCGTCAACGTCTGCCCGGTATGCGGCTTCGCCTTCACCGATCAGTTCACAAGCAAGCTCGCTCCGTGGCAAAAACAGGCCGTCGAGGAGCACATCTCCATGAAGTGGCAGCCAAAAGATTTCGGCTCCATTCGCAAGGTGCAGGAAGCGATTGTCAGCTACAAGCTGGCGATTTACGCCGCCGAGCTGACCGATCAGCCGCACTCGGTCAAAGCGGGCCTGTACTTGCGGCTCGCCTGGCTGTACCGCTACATGGACAATCTCCCGGAAGAGCTGCGCTTCATCGCGATGGCGGTCGACGAGTACGAGGAATCGTACATTCACTCCGACTATGCCCGCGGTGACAAGGAAATGTCCGAGGTCAGACTGCTGTACCTGATCGGCGAGCTGTACCGCCGTCTGGAAAAATTCGAACTGGCGATCAAATATTTCGGCAAGGCGCTCGCTTTTCGCAACCATACGATTGAGAGCGGTATCATCCGCATGGCGCAGGATCAGTGGCAACTGGCGCGCGAGGAATTTAAAGAGAAAAAAAGCGAGCAAAAGATCGGCTGATAGCGGCATGAATGCAGGTATTTCAACTTTGTTGTTGGAATGCCTTTTTGTTTTTCTTTTGCATGGCGCAGGGAGAAGCGAAAGAGGTAGCGCCGGAGAATGGTTTTCTCTGAACGGCTCTCGCCTTTTTGCCTTTTGTTTTGTGCGAGCGGGCGGCAGATCAGTTCGCGGCTGTCAGCGCTGAGCTCGCCAAGCAAGGGGAGGCGGACTTTTTAACGCCTTCGCCTACCTGGTCCACGATGCCAGCGAACTCGTTGCCGGGAATTTGCGGAAGCTTTACGGAAATGCCTTGGGGTGTCCAGCCGCTTCGGATCGCGCAATCGTAATGCTGTACCCCGGCCATTTTCACGCGGACCCTAACTTGCCCCGGACCCGCCTGCGGATCGGGAAACGTCATGACCTCCATGACCTCTGGTCCGCCTATTGAACGAAATGCTGCTGCTCTCATTGTGCAACTCTCCTATATTTTTCCGGATTGGGTAACAACGTTTAACGCAATGTTTTTAATGCGCCGCTCCAGGCAATCAGTTCGTCTAGCATGGCGTTTACTTTACCTACGTGCAGTTCGGCGGGGTTGAATGTTTGGAAATTTTCGAAATCGGCAAAGATCGAAAATGTCGGGTGCGCGCGGACGTCTGCCACGAGCAGCTCTCCCAAAATTCCGCGCAAATGCTCGGCTGCACGCGCCCCGCCCGTCGATCCGTAGCTGACGATGCCCGCAGCCTTGTTGTTCCATTCCGTGCGTGCCGAATCCAGCGCGTTTTTCAATGCTCCCGTGATGCTGTGATTGTACTCCTGGACGATGAACACGAATCCATCCAAGCTGGAAAGCTTTTTGGACCAAGCGACCAGGCCAGGCTCATTGCCTGTGCCTTCCCCGAAAAAAGGCAATTGAAACTCGGCGATATCTACAATTTCATACGTCGCATCTCCGCGGCCATCGGCAATGCCTTTCACCCAGTTTGCGACTTGCGGGCTTACCCGCCCTTGGCGCGTGCTTCCCAAAATAATGCCAATTTGCAATTGTTTCATGAAGAATCCTCCCATCATTCGATGTTTGTTCGCTTCGTGTCCTCCACCTTTTGAGCGGCTTTCCTGTTCCTTCCTCGTTGCCTATCACCATACGGCTACGGCACATAGGCATATAACAAAACCATACTATGCTCGTGCAGAGCGCCCCAAGAACCAGGAAAGCTGGATGGAAACGGGCGCGCGAGGCAGGTGTGGGGCGAATTTTCGCTAGGCTGTTTGCTGGTGGGCGGCACCTTTCTGGACGCTCAGCCTCCACTCTGACACTGCCCAGCGAGTCACTTGGGAGACGTTGAGCCAAAGTGTGTTGTGCTCCTTGCATGCTTTATTTTACAATCACTTACATATAAACAAAAATATATCTTAAATCATACAGATCATATACTCAGGTATATAGGAAAGGAGAGCATGCGCATGGAGTTGTTGCAGTTGCACTATTTTCGCACGGTAGCCCGGACGGAGCACATGACGAAGGCAGCCCAAGAGCTGTGCATCGCGCAGCCTGCGCTGAGCAAGACGATTTCGAGGCTGGAGGAAGACTTGGGAGTTCCCTTGTTCGACCGACACAGAGGCCGGATTCGTCTGAATGCGTTCGGCAAAGCTTTTCTGGACAAAGTCGAAAAGGCGCTCACCCTGCTGGAAGAAGGCAGAAAAGAAGTGTCCGAGCTGGCCGGACTTGAACAAGGGAGCATTCACCTCGCCACGTCGACGCTGGATCGGTTGACGGATGCGCTGGGCGAGTTTCTCGCGCTGTATCCGGAAGTCAGCTTTCGGATTACGCAAGCTTCGATGGAAGAAATGACGCAGTTGGTGGAGGCTGGCGAAGTCGACATGTGCTTTACAGCGCTGCCAATCAATCGGCCCGACATTAGCGCGGTGTCCCTCCTGAAAGAAGAAGTGTACCTGGCCGTTCCCCACGGACATCGGTTTGCGGGGAGGAAAAGCGTTCGCTTGAGCGAACTGGCGGAGGACCCGTTTATCGGGTACAAGGAAGGGTTTCCTTTTCAAAAAATGAACGATTTGTTTTTCCGAGAAGCCGGGATCACGCCTAACTTCGTCTGCCGGGTCGACGAGCCTGCCGCCATTGCCAGCCTCGTCCGGGCGGGGCTAGGCGTCGCGCTCGTAGGCAACTGCGGAGGCCCGGGCTCCCCGCTGAACCTGCTGCGGATTGAGTTTCCCGTGTGCCAGCGCAATTTCCAGATTGCCTGGAACGAGAAGCGGTACTTATCGCTTGCTGCGCGTAAGTTTCGCGACTTTCTCATCGGGTACTTTGCGGAAGTGGGGGAAACCGGGGAATGAGAAGCGCGGTGAGGTAGGGTGTCGGTGGTGGTGAGGTGCGGACTTTGATGCGGCGTGAGGCGGTGCGGGCTGGGAGGCGGCTCGGGCTGCAAAGCGGCTCGGGCTGCGAGGCGCGGCGCGGACAGCAAGGCGGCTCGGGCTGGGATACCGCGCAAACTGTAATGCCACGCGAGCTAAAACGCACCATCCAGAAACTACAGCACGCCCCCTTTCACCTTGCCCTGCTGATCGCCCTCCCAAAATTCACCCGAAAAACAACAGGGACACTGGACTCTTTTCCCCAGTATCCCTGCTTTGCTGTCACTGTCTTCTGTTGCGCTGCGCTTCATACACAAAAATGCCCGCCGCGACGGCGGCATTCAGCGATTCCGCTTTGCCGTACAGCGGAATGTGCACGAGCTGGTCGGCGCAGGCCAGCATCTCTTTGGACACGCCTCGGCCTTCGTTGCCGATGACGAGCGCGATCTTGCCGCAATAATTCGCCTGATCGTAGGACACGCTGTCTTGCGCCACGGACGAGACGAGGACACGCCCGCCTTGCTGCTTCCACTCGTTTGCCGTGGCAGCGAGCTCCCGCGAAAAGACAGGCAGGCGGAACATGGCGCCCATCGTGGCCCGCACGACTTTTCCGTTGTAAATGTCGACGCTGCCCTTGCCCAGCACGACTCCATCCACACCGGCGGCCTCTGCCGTTCGCAAAATCGTGCCCAAATTGCCCGGGTCCTGGATTTCATCGAGGAACAAAAGCAGGGCATTTTCCTTGGCTGACAGCTTGTCAACCCATTCGTCCCACTGACTCGCCGTCTTCTTCACTGCCGCGACGATTCCTTGCGGCGATTTCGTTTCCGACAGCTTGGCCAAAACCGCAGCGGACGCCGCGATTACTTGCGTAGCCTGGGGATGGTTCGCCAATGCCCGCTGGCAGGCGGGATCGAGGCTGCGCTCCTGATCGTACAGGATGGTCGTCACTTCCGCCCCGCTGTTCAGCGCCTCCTCCACCAGATGCGCGCCTTCGACGAGGTAGCGTCCCTGCTCCTCCCGGCCTTTTTTATCGAGCAACTGGTGCAGTCTTTTCACCAGCGGATTTTGAACTGAAGTAATGATTTCATGTGCCATCGTTATGCCCGCTCCTCAAATGCTTTCAAGTCTTTGTTGTTTCCGATTACAACAAGAACGTCTCCGTACTGGATCACTTCATCCGGGCTTGGAGCGATGTTGAATTTGTCCCCGCTTTTGATCGCGATGACGTTGACCTCGTACTTTCTGCGGATGTCGAGCTGTCTCAAGTTTTGCCCGACCAGCTTGGACGATACGACGACCTCTGCCACGCTGTAGTCCTCCGCCAGCTCGATAAAGTCGAGGACGTTTGCGGAGATGAGATTGTGCGCCACACGCACGCCCATGTCCCGCTCCGGGAAAACGACGCGGTCGGCCCCTACTTTGTACAGCACTTGTCCGTGCCGCTCATTTTGCGCTTTGGCGACGATTTTTTTCACGCCCAGCTCCTTCAGCGTCAAGACAGTGAGGATGCTCGCCTGAATGTCGACCCCGATCGCCACGACCACTACGTCGAAGTTGCGAATGCCGATTTCCTTCAAGGCGCGTTCATCTGTCGAATCAGCCGCGACAGCGTGGGTGACATACTGAATATTTTCATTGATGCGCTCTTCGTTTTCATCAATGCCCATGACTTCGTAATCCATCTCGTACAGCGTCCTGGCAACACTGGAACCAAAACGGCCCATTCCGATGATGGCAAACTGTTTTGACATGCTGATCTTCTCCTTCGATCCTATATCCAATAACTTGCATTATAGCATTAGACAGCGTAGCTTTGCACAGGCGAAACCAAAAGATGCCCGTGTACAATGAAATCGCTTCGCGACAAAGGGGTATGAGCAATCCGGCGAAGACAAATACTAACTCATGAATTTATTCTCACAAGAGAGGTGCTGGCTAAGGTATGAACATTGCCTCGCTCAATTTGCGTCAAGCGATCATGTACAAAATGCAAGGCTCGGATTCCGGAGCGGTAGAAGAAACGATCAGCGATGCGATCGCAAGCGGCCAGGAAAAAACCTTGCCTGGTCTCGGCGTCCTGTTTGAAGTGCTGTGGCAAAACAGCGATGCTTCCTCCCGCCAGGAGATGGTCGAAACTATCGCTTCCCATCTGCCCGCTCAAGCGGAAAAGCCGATTTAATTGGAAAGCCAACCGAACACGAGCAAAAGGGAGAGACGCCACTACGTCTCTCCCTTTTTGTCTTCTGCCACCTGCTGCGAGGAGCGCGAACGAATCAACTGAAGCACAGCCAGCAAAATCGGAAAGAGCACCGTTGGCAAGTAGCTGAAATACGTCAGCTTTTGGGCGTAGGCAAAAAATTCGACGATGTTTTGCGGCCACAACGCGACGTAAAAAAGCGGGAAGAAGAAGATCAGCGCGATGATGCGCTGAAAGCGGATCCCTTTTTTCAACCACAGCCGCGTGGCGAAAATCATCGAGTAGTACATGTTGCCGAACGTCGTAAACACGGACGCCATCCAGATCGTGAGAAAAGCCGACTCTATCCGTTCCAGAAACCAGCCGGTTTGTTGCGCGGTTTTGACCATATCCAGCGTCGGCCAGATCAGATGCTGCAACTCCTCGTAGCCAAACACCACGATGCCCGCCGCAGCGGTCAGCACATACGACACGATCGTGAAGGCAAACCCGCTCCAGGCCGCCAGCGAAATCCGCGCTCCCGGCATCGCCAGCCCGAAGTAGATCATCATCAGCTCAAATCCCGTGTACATCGTAAACGTTCCAATCGCGGTGCTGGCCACTCCCTGCCATGAATCAATGTGCAGCGGCAGCAGATTGTACCAGTTCGCACTGTTGATCGTCACGTACGGGATGATGAGGATCGGCACAAACATGATCGGAAACAACAGCTCGTTGACCCTGACCAGCACCTCGAACTCGTGCATGCACAAGTACAAGACGATCAAAAGCAAAGTCAGCAAAATCACTTCAAGGGGCGTGTCCAGCAGGACAGACGTGACAATGACCTCGCCAAACCCGCGGGCGACCATCGCCGTATTCAAAAATTGAAACAGGAGGTACAAAAGCACCCACGGGATGTTGAGAATTTTTCCCAACCACGGGTGCCGATGGCCGCCAAAGACGAGCGGGCCGTACTCTACAAAGGTCAGTCCTGGATACTGCCTGCTCAAATAGATGATCGCCATAAGAGGGATAACCACAATCAACCCGCCAACGAGAGGCCCCAGCCAGCCCACTTCCTGCAGTTCCGTGCTGGCGGTACGCGGTAAGGTAAGGATTCCCACCCCGATCATCGAGCTAATCAGGATTGCGATTAGTTGCCATGTACTGATGTTGCCCCTTTGATTTCCCATCTTTATCGGCTCCTATTGCATTTCCATACCTAAACGGCGAATTTTGATCGTATAGTCAACGCCAATTGGAAAATTTTTAAAATCCTTCTTCCAGTCGTGCTTCTCCCAGTAATCCCGGTAGTGGTGCGCTCGAAGCGCCAGCCCGAGCCTCAAAATGTCGCTGTTGTACTCCTTTTGCAACTGGTGAAACAGCTTTTTCGCCCGTTCCTCCATCTCCTTTTTAATCAAGCTCTGCATTTTCTGGATGAAAACTTCCGGGGACATGTTCGTATTGGCGGTCACTTCCACGATATCTCCCTGCAGCTCGCAGGAAAACATCGCGGCAAGCGCCCCTTTGTTGTTCCTTCCTTTCAAATCCAGTCTCGTTTTGACAAAGTGAGGCCGGAATGTCACATAGCCGTTGTCCGTACCGGGCAGCGGGATGACGACATCGCCCCCGCGCTCTTCGTTTCGCAGTTGCAAAAACGACCACGACTGCACTTCGTTGAGCGTCCCTACCATTTTGTGCCCGCGAAAGACGGCCACGCCTCTCCAGCGTACCTCGGTCGCGCTCGCCTGAACGTAGTTGAGAAAAGGCTCCATCGTCTTGTTCGAGGTCTGGTTGAAGTAGTCTCCCAGCGTCTGATCGGGAATCGTGCCCATCTTCGCTCCGTTTTCGATCAGGTCCATCAGAAACACGACGGGGACTTGCGCGAGCTGCGGCTTGATTTTGAGCAAGGTGGCCGCTTCCCCCTTGACGACGATCGGCCACATCAGGCGGCGGATTTGCGGCTCCCGGCGAAAGCTGTCCATAATGTCGCCGATGCCTTTTCTCGCTACTTCTTCACTGACGGCAAGCACGCGGGTATGGCCCAAAAACAGCTTCTGGTTCAGCCGAATTTGCAGATTGTTGTTGGCATCGAGAATCGTCCGGCCCGTCACGCTCATGATCTTGACCGCATCGGCATTTCCGCCGCCGCCTTGTCCACTGCTTCCGGCGATCTTGATCGGGATCGGAATTTGCACAGTCAATCTGTACAACTCTTCTTGTCCCTCTACCATATCTACCGCAATGGCAAGTACGGAAGTGCGCTCCTCCAGCTCCCTTCTGTCCCAGCAGCCCGTCAAAAGAGAGACGCACACGCACAGAACTGCCAGCCCAAGCCATCCTTTAGCCATCTGCATTCCTCTCCTTTTGTTTTCGCCCCAGGTCCCGGATGAAAAGCATTGTCAAATAGAGAATAGGGATCCCCAAATTGAGGATGAGGCTGTAAACGCCCAAATAGGAGCTGATCCAAAACAGTTCTACGATGTTTTGCGGCCACAGCGCGATAAAGTAAAGGGGGATGAACATGACTGCCGAGAGGATTCGCTGAAAACCCATCCCTCTGTTGAACAACTGGCGCAAGCCGTAAATGAAAGCGTAGTAGGCGTTGGCCACGGTAGTAAAAACAGCCGTTACCCACACGGCCAGAAAGGCGGATTCCAGCCTTTCCAAAATCAGTCCCGGCACCTGTGTGGTCTTCACCAGCTCCAAGGTTGGCCAGGCTACACGCTGCAGCTCCTCGTAGCCGAAGACGACGATGCCCGCCACTACGATCAAGGTGTAGACGACCAGCGTGATCGCGATGCCGTAAAAACCAGCTTTTACTTTGCTCTTGTTTTCGTGCGCGTAGGCGAAAAAAATGAGCATGATTTCGTAGCCGGAAAAAGAGTAGACCGCTTCGTAAGCTCCCTTGAGCAGCGACGGGCCGGTCGCTCGAAAAAGCGGCAGCAGATTGTTCCACTCCGCTTTTTGAAACGAGGCGAGCGCAATGAACAGCACAGGGAGCAAAACGAGCGGCAGCAACAGCTCATTGATCCGGGCCACGACATCCAGATCGTGCAACGTGAGGATGAATGCCAGCGCAAACATGGTAATAATGATGACTTCCAGCGGTGTGTCGAGCAAAACGGAAGTCACTACGACTTCGCCAAAGATGCGGGAGACAAGCCCGGTCGCAAGGTACATGAAGCCGAGATAGGCGAGAATCCAGGGGAAGCTGAGCCACTTGCCCAGCCGCGAATTTTTTTTGGCCCCCCAGACGATCGTGCTGTACTCGACGAAGGTCATTCCCGGAAAACGCTGGCTGAGCTTTGCGATCATCCAGACAGACACAAAGGCAATGACGGAACCGAATACAGGCGACATCCAGCCCGCTTCATACAAGATGGCTGAGGTGGAACGCGGCAATGTCAAAATGCCTACGCCGATCAGCGTACTGGTAATCAAGGACGTCTGCTGCCACAAGGAAAACGTTTGTTGTCGGCTGCTCACGTCCTGCCTGCTCACGGTTTTTCATCCTCTCTCATGCGGATTTCATCCTGGATGTGAAACATCGTCGGGCGAGTTCTCAACAAGTGATGGGGCGCACGGATGAACAAATCCTTCATCCCCTTCAGATTCAACGGGCTAAGCGGCGACATGTAGGGCACGCCGAACGACTTGAGCGATGACAAATGAATCAGGATGACGATCAAAAACAGCATGATTCCGTACAGGCCGAACATTCCTGCGAGCAGCATGACCGGGAAGCGCAGCATCCGAATGGCAATCGCCGCACTGTAGCTGGGCGAAGCAAAGGAACCGATGGTCGTCACCGCCACGATGATAACCATGACAGGGCTGACCAGACCCGCGGATACGGCTGCCTCCCCGACCACCAGCGCCCCGACGATCCCGATCGTAGGTCCGATCGGCCCTGGCAGCCGGACGCTCGCCTCCCGCAAAATCTCAATCGCCAGCTCCATGAACAGCGCCTCTACCAGCGAAGGAAACGGCACCGTCGATCTCCCTGCCGCCATCGCGATGACGAGCCGGGAAGGAATCATCTCAGGATGAAACGAGCTAAAGGCGATGTAGAGCGAAGGCAACAGCAGCGCAATCGTAATACTGATAATGCGGATAAATCGCAGCAACGTCGCGATGTAAAACCGCTCGTAATAATCCTCTGGACTTTGGTAAAACTGGGAAAAAACAGCCGGGGCAATCAAGGCAAAAGGCGTTCCGTCCACCAGAATGCTCACCTTGCCTTCCAGCAAGTTTGCCACGACCTTGTCCGGCCTCTCCGTATTTTGAATCTGCGGAAAGGGCGACCAGCGGCGGTCCTGAATCAGTTGCTCGATGTAGCCGCTCTCCAAAATCGAATCGACGTTGATTTTCTCCAATCTCGCCAGCATTTCTTGCACCATCGGCGGATGGGCCAGGCCATCAATGTACATGACGTAAACATCTGTCTGCGTCCGTTGGCCGATCACCATATGGCGCACTCTCAGGTTCGGGTCTTTCAGGCGAAACCGGATCAAGGCGGAATTGACGCAAAGCGTCTCGCAAAAGCCGTCCCGCGGCCCGCGCACGACAGACTCGGTCTGCGGCTCGTCGACGCTTCGGCGGTCCCAGCCCCGCGTGTTGTTCAAATACGCTTTGTTGTCGCCATTGCGCATGAGCACGGCGCTTCCTGACAAGATGTTGCGAATGACCTGTCTCAGCCCGTCCGTCGACTCCAGCTCATTGGATGCCGGGAGGTCGTCGGGAATTTTCGGATCGGACATGTACACAATGATAAACTCGCTGATGATGTTGCGCTCGACCATCCCGTCGAGAAAAACGATGGCGCAATCGGTGTCGCGCTTGTCGCGAAAGCGGCGGACGACCAGGTCGTCGCATTTTCCCAGCTCTTTCTCGATCATGGTAATGTTTTCATCCACATCCAGCGAAAGCTCTATATCCGAGACACTTTCCATGCTTCGATCGGCATGATGGTGTAACGCCTTCTCCTGAAGGGTTTCCTTCCGCTTTTGCCACGCTTTCCAAAACTGGCTCAACGCTTTCCCCTCCTAGATCGTGGGCATGCGATTTCGAGTACGGATAGTGTGCCCAAGAAAGGAAATGAAAACCCATTTTATGCGAAGAAACGAAAAAGGCCCGACAGATGTCGGACCTCTCTCATATAGCTGCGCTCGACTTATTGTTTGCTTGCGGGCAAGCCTTTTACCGGCTCTCCCAGCAGCGGAGTGGAAAGAACGTAAATGCCGTGGTTGGAGAAGGCCCAGATCAGGTTGCGGTCCCACTCAACGAAAATGCTGTGCACCGGGTTGGAATGCTCGCTCTGCTCAAAACTGCTGCCGTCGTTGCGCAAATACTCGCCGGACATTTTCGGCACAAAGTAAGCGCCAATCGTCGGTTTGTTCGGGTCTTTCAGGTCAAACACTTGCACACCCGCGTTGTAGAACGCATACGGCATCACGGTCTGGCTAGGCGTGCCCGGCTGAATCGCCGCATAGCCGCTGTAGTAGACCATTCCCGTCGTCTCGACCTTGGTCACGTCGATGTTGTCGCCTCCGGTTCCGCTCACGCTCATCGGCATGTCAATGTGGGACACGGCTTTCATGTTGTTCGGGTCGCTGATGTCAACCACCAAGAAGCCGTAGCCGCCCATGGCCGCATACCCGTACTTGCCGCCTTCTTGCGCGGGTCAGTAATGTCGTACACGTTGTACATCGTCGTCTCGTAGTCGTACAAATACCGGCGGCCGTTCAGGTCAAACGTGGCCTGCCAACAAAGCTGTTGGTCTGGGTTGCCCCGGCTGCATCCACTGCCGTCAGTGGAAAAAGCGCACCTGCTGCGAGCGCAGTGGCAAGCCATGCACTGACCACCCGCTTCGTCTGTTTCTTTTTCAATGAATATTCCCCCCTGCCTGTTTTTTCGTCTTCGACAGTACCGAACAGGTTCACACTGGTAGCGTTTACATAAAGGAGTACGGCTGAGAAAATGACGATCCAGACGATGCCCGGCACATCAGGGAACCAGTATTTCATGTAGACAGACATCGCGGACACTTCGGTGCCGACTGCGCAGACCAGGCTGAACCAATAGGCGTAGCGGACGGAGAAGCCTGCCCACGGATTGACGTAGCGCTCCGCGTGAGCGCCGAACGATCCTGTCGTCGGATGCGCGACGGTCATTTCAGCCAGGCAGCCCATCAGCAAAAGCGCGATGACCGCCCCGATCAAATAGCTGACGATCACGCTCGGCCCGGCAAAGCCAATCGCCATCCCGCTTCCCAAAAACAGCCCGGTACCGATTGCGCCCCCGATGGCAATCATGGCTAGCTGGCGGGTGGTTAACCCGCGCTGCAGCCCTTTTTCACGCTCCATGATGTCCTGAAAATGGTTTTGCTTTGACAATTGCGCACACTCCTTTGCCCAAGCGACTAGGCGACAACACCGCGCTTGTTCTCGAATTTTTCGTACCGTTTTTCTTGCATGATCGCTTTTAGCACCTGCACGCTTTCCCACACCTCGGTGTACGTGTTGTAAAAAGCAACCGGAGCGAGGCGAATGATGTTCGGAGCGCGGAAGTCAGGGATGATGCCGCTCTCCTTCAACGCCTTGCAAATCCGGACGGCTTCTTCGTGCTCCAGGCTGACGTGGCCGCCGCGGCGCTCGTCTTCCTGCGGATTGGCAATGGCAAAGCCCATGCCTGCCAACTCCACTTCGATCAAGTCCATCATGTAGCGGGTCAGCTTCAACGATTTTTCCCGCAGCTTCCCGATTGGCACTTCCTGGAACATTTCCAGCGAGCCGATTAATGGTGCGACGCTCAGCATATGCGGTGTGCCCAGTTGATAAGCGCCTGCCGTCTCGCATACATCCAGCGTGTGCTCCATATCGAACTGTTTGTCTTTTTTCGAGCTGTACCAGCCAGTCAAGCCCGGCACTCTACCAAAATGCTTGCGGTTGACATACAGGCTTCCGACGCTGCCAGGGCCGCCGTTGACGTATTTGTAGTTGCACCAGTAAGCGAAGTCGACTCCCCATTTGCTGAAGGAGTGCGGGATCGCTCCGACCGAGTGGCAGCCGTCAAAGCCGATGAGGATGCCTCTTTCGTGCGCCGCTTTGGTCAGCCGTTCGATATCGAGCAACTGTCCGCTGCGATAGAGCACGGTCGGCAAGATGACGAGCGCGACTTCCTCGGTCATGGCGGCGATGATGTCGTCCTCCTCGATCAGATGGCCATCCCGCGAAGCGATGCGAATCAGCTCTTTCTCTGGGTCCAGGCCGTGCAGCTTGATTTGGCTTTGCAAGGCGTAAATGTCTGTCGGAAAATCAAGCTCGGTCGCGATGATTTTCGTTCTTTTACCTTCCGGGTGATAAAAGGTGGCGGCGAGCTGGTGCAAGTTGACCGTGGTCGAGCCTGTGACGATTACTTCCTCGGGCTCCGCGCCGACGAGAGATGCGCTCATTTCGCCCAGTTTTTCTGGCAGGAAAAACCACGGATGCTCGCCGGTTGTCCACCCGTCAATGCCGAGCTCTTTCCACGACTGCAAAATGTCCTGCAAGCTTTTCTCCGCTCGTTTGGACATCAGTCCCAAGGAATTGCCATCCAGGTACATCGAAGGCAGCAAGTAAAACTCTTCGCGGTATTTCGCCAACTCGTCCTGGGCATCCAGTTGCTGCGCGTAGTTTTTGCTGAGTGGAATGGATGATTGAGCCATCGTAACCTCCTTGAAATTTCCGTTACAGAAAACGGGTTTGTTCTTTTGTGACTCCCCCCACGCCCCAGTGGGAAGGGGGAAGCTCTGTTACCAGCACGCGGACCTGGTCCGGCTTTACTTGCAAGCTGGCAGTGACAGCCTGGGTAATTCCCTCGATCATTTGCCTGATCTGTTCCTTGTCTCGCCCTTCCAGTATGGACACCTGTACAATCGGCATCAAAACCACCTCTGTCTTTTTCGGCAGTCCGAAAAGTCGCTGCCCGTGTTGGCTGTCTATGCCTGACAGCCAAAGGAGACGCTGCCGAGGCCGTCGACAGTGACCGTAATGACATCCCCCGGCTCGAACGGAATCGCTTCCGTGATCGCGCCGGACAGGACGATCTGGCCTTTTTTCAAGCCCAGGCCGCGCTCGCCCAGCTTGTTGACAGCCCAGGCCATCGCCGCTGCGGGCGAACCGAGCACGGCCGCTCCAGAGCCTGTAGTTTGTATGACGCCATTTTTGCTCATGACCACACCGGCCAGGGCGAGATCGTATTCGTCGGGCGCTACCCATTTGCTGCCGACGAGAAAAGCCGAAGAGGAGCAATTGTCCGCCACGACGTCCGGGAGGGTGAAGCGGAAGTTTTCGTAACGGCTGTGCCCGCCAGATCGTCCCCGAGCAAAAACGCGATTTCCGGCTCGGCCTTCGGATGGATGAAGCGTCGGTAGGAAAGCGGCTCCCACTCCAGCGCGAGCATCCCGTCCGTCAAGTAGCCGTAAATCGCTTCGTGCACGCCCATCACCTGCTGCTTGGCCCGGCTGGTCAAGCCCAGCTTCAAGCCGATGCAGCGCTCGCCATCCGCTTCCATGCGCGCAATCAGTTGCTGCTGAAGCTCATAGGCCGTCGCAATGGGCAAATCGGGGCAGCGGGCTGTCAGCTTCTCCACCTCGCGCCACTCGCGGTATGCCGCAAGTAAATATTCGACCATCTCTCTCTGTACTTCCTGCGTCACTGCCATTTGTCATCTCCCCGCCCTTTGCAGCTTCGCCAGCTCAGCCGCCACATCAATAATCATGTCTTCCTGCCCGCCGACGGCTTTGCGTCTGCCGACTTCGAGCAAAATATCCCGCGGATCGACGCCGAAGCGTTTGCCCGCCCGCTCTGCATGCAACAAAAAGCTGGAGTACACTCCCGCATAGCCCATGACGAGACTGCCTTTGCGGATTTCCTGCGAATGCGGCATGATTGGACCGACGATGTCTTCGGCGACATCCATCAGTTTGTACAGGTCGATGCCGAGATCGACGCCCATGCGATCGAGCACCGCGATCAACACCTCTGTCTGCGCGTTGCCCGCTCCTGCGCCGAGACGTCCGCTTCGGTCACATGCGTGGCTACCCGGACAAGTCCCGCCCCGCGCTTTTGCGCTTCTTTCAGTTCATGCACCGTGCCGATGCCCGGTATGAGCAGCACCGCGACTTTTGCTTGCCTGCACGAAGCGACCGCCGCTTCGATCAGCTCCATTTCGTCGACGAGCGAGCGACCGTACTGGATCGTCGAGCCGCCCAGACCGTCTCCGTGACTCACCTCGATGTAAGGAACGCCTGCCTCATCCAGCCCTCGGGCGACGGCCTGCACCTGCTCGCGCGTGAACTGGTGGGCGACGACGTGGCTGCCGTCGCGCAAGCAAACTTCTGTCATTTTGATTGGTCGATCGCTATTTTGTTCAAAGGCTTACCCCTCTCCCATCCAAAAGATGACGGGCGACCTCTTCTCCCACCCGCACAGCCGCAGCCGTCATGATGTCCAAATTGCCAGCGTAGGGCGGGAAGTAGTCTCCCGCACCTTCGACCTCCAGAAATACGGTCACGCGATTTTCTTCGAACAGCGGCTCCTGCTTCAGCCGATAGCCGGGAACGTACGCTTGCACCTGCTCGACGATCTCCAAAACAGACTGGCGAATCGCCGCCTCGTCCATCTGCTTTACTTCGCACTAAACGGTGTCGCGCATTTCGTGGCCGAACCGTTCGAGCAACAGCCGGATGTTCAGCGGCTCGTAACTCAGCGAGTCGAAGTAAAAGTTTTTCGTATAGAAGCTTGGCGGCTGCTCTGTCACGCGCAGATGCGGCCAGACGTTCCAGCCTTGGTCCAGGCGCGGCATCCGCTCCCGGCCCAGCGTCTCCCACGGATGGACAAACAGCGGCACGTCCCACTTCGCGCAGCTTTCAAAAAACGGCAGGAAGGCCGGATCGTCGAGGTTTTGCCCGTTGATGTTCGTGCCGATCTCGATTCCTTTCAGCCCTAACTGATGAATGCAGCGATCCAGCTCGCGGATCGAGCGGTCCACGTCCTGCAGCGGAACCGTTCCGAGTCCGATGAACCGATCGGGATATTGGCGCACCGTGTCGGCGATGAAATCGTTTTGCAGCCGGGCCATCGCTTCCGCCGCCTCTGCAGAGGAAGTCTATTCTGGCTGCCATTCGTTCACTTCCTCGGATGCTACATGCCCGCAGTTTTTGCATGTCCGCAAATCTTCACTGCCATTGAACGCATGAATCGCTTCTTTTACTTGCTTTTCGATATCTGTCAACTGCACGCGTGTCCGATGCATCTCGTGGTCGCATTTTTCGCAGAACCAGACGAGGTCTTCCAGCTCGCCGTGATCGCGGTTGCGCTCGATGACCAGGCTGATCGTATCTGCCACGCGATGCGGGGAATGCGGGACATTCGCTGGAAAGAGAAACATTTCCCCCTCGCGCACCGTCACTACCTCCCGCTTGCCTTCGGCGTTGATGATTTCCACGTAGCAATCGCCCTTGAGCTGGTAAAAAATTTCTTCGGACGGGTCGACGTGGAAGTCGCGGCGCTTGTTCGGGCCGCCCAGCACCATCATCATCAGCTCGGCATTTTTCAGACGACCTTGTTGTTCACTGGCGGTTTCAAACTGTCCTTGTTTTCCTCGATAAACTTCCAGATGTTGACCGGTTTGGTGATGGTGCTCATGATACGACACGCTCCCTTTGGCTGGTTTGGATTGGTTTGCTGCAAAACAACGTCATCGTCGGCCGGGGGCGGCAAAAGCAGCAGCTCTCCCTGGCAAAACGGCACATTTCTTCGAACAGGCGGCAGGGGTTTGGGTATGGTTGACGAATGGTTCTGTACAGACTTCTTTCTGTGGTGTTTTCGGGTGGCCGCTTGAAAACTGCTCCAGCAAGAGGGAAGTCTCTTTTTTTGCCCATCAGCCTCGATACCCAAACCGCCTGGAAAGCGCCAGTGCGGCATGCTTGACTTCCTGAATGAACGTCGTCATTTTGTCGTCGGAGAAACGGTGCTTGGGCCCGGCACAACTGATGGAGGCGATCACCTTCCCCTCGTGGTTGAAAATCGGTGCGGCTACGCATTTCAAGCCGATCTCGATCTCTTCGTCGTCAATCGCGTACCCTTGCTCGCGAATTTTTTGCAGCTCCCGCTTGATCGCCTCCGGGTCGGTCAGCGTAAACGGGGTAAGCGCTCTCAAATCTGCTTGTTGCAAGATGCGATCGACAGTCGCCTCGTCCAAATAGGCGAACAACGCCTTCCCTCCCCCCGTACAGTACAAGGGAGCGCGCTTTCCGAGCATGGAGTACATCCGCAGAGAAGCAGGCGCCTCGACTTTTTCCACGTACACCACTTCGTCTTTGTCGAGCACGACCAGGTGAACCGTCTCTTGCAGCGTCGCCACGAGGCTCTGAATGATCGGATAGGCGAGATTGCGCAGCTCCATTCCACTGCCGACCAGATTTCCCAGCTCGAACAGGCGCAGCCCCAGCTTGTACTTTTGATCGGTCGGCTTTTGTTCCAGGTACCCCCTGTGCTCCAATGTTTTCATCAAGCCATGAACCGTGCTTTTCGACAGCTTCAGGCGATCACTGATCTCCTTGACGCTCAGCTCTGGCTCGGTGAGAGAAAACAACTCCAGGATGTCGATGGCTCGATCTACCGATTGGATAAACTTCTCGCTCATGTTCCTCCTCTTCGTTCGATATTATCGAACGATATTCGATAATGTTGACTACATTTCTTATTATAGGCTTGATTCCCGAAATGCGCAATCTACAATTCAGAGTTTTCTGACAGTAATCTTTTTTGCAAGCAGCCAAACAAAAAAAGAACCTCGCGCCATCGTTGCTCACGAGATTCTTGCTTTATTGTCGGCCGATCCAGACGACCAGCGCAATTTGCAACATACAAAACAGTGGGACCAAAAACAAAAAGGAGGCGTGCCGGGTCTTGTGGCGATGAATCAGCATCCCCGCCAATGCGCCTGGCCCTCCGCCGAGAAAAGCGGCCAAAAGGAGACTGGCCTCGGGAATCCGCCAGCTTTTCTTTTTCGCCAGACGCTTGTCCGCACGCATCAAAAACCAGGCATAGCCGTTCAAAACGAGGGCGCCCGCAGCCACGACGATCGCCTCGTAGCTGAAATACCCCGCAAGGACGAGGAGCCATCCGGCCGCAAGCACCAGATTGCGATTGCGCCTGTGGATTGCCACCTGCTCATGTCTCATCGCCTACTCTCCTTTTGCCCGAAACGCCCGGTTGCTGACGATGACCTTGCGCACGATCAGCCAGGCGGCCAGCGCGACTACGATGACCAGCAAGGCGTAGAAGCCGTACTGGCGAATCATCCCGATAATCGCCTCCACGTTGTTTCCGAACACGTAGCCGAGGAAGTAAAACGCGATGGTCCAGACAAGCCCGATCGGATACGAAAGCAGCGCGTAGCGGCGATACGTCATGCCGCCCAGCGCCACCAAATACGGAACGACGTGGCGGACAACCGGGAACAGGTAGCTGATGCACAAAGCCGTCGTCCCGTATTTCTCCAAAAGACCCGTGGACCGCTCGACGGCGTGCCGCATCTTTTCGCTTTTGGACAGCCATTGCAGGATCGGCTTTCCGAAGTATTTTCCCAACAAAAAACCGATGGTCAATCCGGAGGCAACGCCCATGTACCCGGCCAAAAACGAGTAAAACGGGTCCAGAAGGCCGATCGAGGCGAGAAAGCCTCCGGTCGCCACGACCAGCTCATCCGGAATGGGCAAGCCGACGATTCCCAGCCAGAGCAGGAAAAAAATCGCGACGTAGCCGTATTGCTCTATGATTGACATCAGCAGGTTGATTTCCATGAGGCAAAATCCCCTATCTTCGCCACTGGCGGCAAAATCTTGCGCAGGCTGGCAGCGGCTCTCGTGCAGTATGTGACTCTTAGTAATTACGTACAAACACGTAAAAAGGTACTTGTCTATTTTGCAATAGATGAACCATTTTTATCAAGCGAAGAAATCACGGACAAAAACAGCCCGTCCATCAGCCAAGATGCTTGAGCGCCTCCCGCCTGCTCAGGTTCGACAGCACAGTCCTTTCCACAAAGCCACGCACTGCTTCCGGTTCTGTCTTGGCATACTCCCGCAAAGCCCAGCCGATTGCTTTTTGGATAAAAAACTCCTTGGAAGCCGCACAGGACTCAATCAAGGCGAAAAGCAGCTCCCGATCCGTCTTGGCCTTGTAAGAAAGCTGAAACAGGAGCGCCGTCCGCGCGAGCCACATATTATCGCCTTTGACCCAGTCAGTCGTGTTCGGGCGGATCAGCTCGGGGTAGCGGGAAAAAAGCGTGCCTGTTGTATGTGCGGCGAGATAGTCGACCGTATCCCACCACGACTTCGTTGTAATCCACTTGACTACAAGCGGCAGGTGCTCGGGTGTCAGTTGCTTTTTCGTCTTTGCCAACAGATCCATTGCCACGTATTGGTACTCGCGCTCAGGCAATGCCCACAAGCGCGCCACGACCTGCTCCCAGTCTTGCGGGATGCCGTGCTCGCGAAACAACTGTCTGGACAGCTCGCGGCGCAGCGGAGCCTTGATCCCCAAAAAAGGAAACTGATTTTTCATGTACCGCTCCATCGGCCCGGCGTTCTTGGCATCCGCATGGCTCGCGAGCAAGCGGATAGCCGCTGTCGTAAAGGCACACGTCATCGCGCTCCCTCCTTCCCCGTGAAAGCTCGTGCTGCTTCGCTTTCCCTGCGATCAGCCGGCAGCATGTACCTCCTGATTCACGACTGCAAAATCGTTCTTATCTTCCTTTTTATACGGATAGTACACGACCAGCGTAAAATCGCCCTCGATAACTTCCCCGGTTCTCAGCCACGTCTCAATGTCAAACGTCACCTTCGCCGTTACCGTGTGCTTGAAATAGTCTTTTTCCAGAGCGGCATGCGCGGCAAAGTCTTCGCGCAGCCGGTCGCGCTGCTCGTAGATGGCGGCGTACGTCTTTTGCATCGCCTCTTTGTCCAGGACGTCCTCCCACCACAGCTTGCGCGGACGATGCTTCTGGTTGCGCAAGTAATCGAACTTCATCAAGCTCTGCACATGCCCAAGTCCCTCCACGTTCTCGTGCTGCAAAAAAGCTTGCAGTCGCAAAAACAAATCTTCAAGCTGATGGCCGATGCGGCTCCAGCCCTGCTGCTCCCAATAGTCGCCAAACGTCTGGAAGAAGTCAAACGGCGTCTCGAACTGATTCGCCAACAGCCACTCCAGCGTGAGGTCCATCCGGTGTGCGTTCCAGTATTTTTCCAGGACGTCTTCCACCCGCTTGATCTTTTGCATGTCCGCAAACGAGAGGACGTTGTTGCCCAAAATCTCGTACGGCGCTTCATCCATGAACACGTAGCCGTGGTTGGCGGCACGCGCTCGCACTCCGGTCCCGCGCAGCATTTTCAAAAAGCCGAGCTGCAACTCCTCCGGGCGCAGGGCGAACACATCGTTGAACGTCTTGCGGAACGACTGGTAGTCTTCCTCCGGCAAGCCTGCGATCAAGTCCAGGTGCTGGTCGATTTTGCCCGACTCCTTGATCTGCGTCACGGTTCTGGCCAGACGGTCGAAGCGTTGAATCCGCTGTACGAGGCGGTTTGTCTCGTCGTTGGTGGATTGGACGCCGATTTCGAAGCGGAAAATGCCCGGCGGTGCGTTTTCAGTCAAAAAGTCGAGCACGTCCGCCCGCAAAATATCGGCCGTAATCTCAAATTGAAACACCGTTCCATTGTGGTTGTCGATGAGGAACTGGAAAATCTCCATTGCATACTTTTTATTGATGTTAAACGTGCGGTCCACGAATTTAATCGTCTTCACACCGTGGCGAATCAGCCGCAGCAAGTCTTCCTTGACCCGCTCCAGGCTGAAGTAGCGCACCCCGTCTTCAATGGAAGACAGACAGTACTGGCATTTGAACGGACACCCCCGGGATGCCTCGAAATAGACGACGCGGTTGTTCAGCTCGTCGAGATGATCCGCATAGGGCGACGGAATCGTATCCATCTCTTCAATCTGGGCTCTCGGTGCCGAAAAACGAACGTACTCGTCGTCGCGATAGGCGATTCCCGCTACATCCCGCAGGCGAGGAGGCTTGCCCTCGGCTTTCGCCTCCTGATAGGCTTGCAGCAGCTCCAAAAAAGTCTGCTCCCCTTCTCCGATGGCGATCACGTCAATCTCCGGATGCTTTTTCATCCACTCGTCCGCGTCGTAGGTCACTTCCGGCCCGCCGAGAATGACAGCGACGTCGGGGCATACTTTTTTCAGATTGCGGATCACATCGAGCGTCTCGCGAATGTTCCAGATATAACAGGAAAAAGCGACGATATCGGGCTGTCGCTTGTAGATGTCTGCGACGATGTTGAGCGTCACATCGTTAATCGTGTACTCCACCAGCTCGATGCCCGGAAAAGCTTTCTGGGCGTAGCTGCGCAAATAGCGCAAGGCCAGCGAGGAGTGGATGAACTTGGCATTTAAGGTCGATAGTACAATCTTCATGGATGGGTCTACTCTCCTTGCACAAAATCCGGCGACGAAAAAAACCATCAGGCAAACGATGGTCTGGCGTCCAACCGGGCGATTCCTTTCGTAACAGTACCATACGAGGCCAGAGCACGGCAAATCCGGCCCGGCCCCGCTCAGCGATTCAGTTCGCGCACGACATGCCCCAGCTCAGGCACAATCAGCCGATTCATCGCGAGCTTGACTGCCCCAGTCGAGCCAGGCGTGGAAAAGATCATTTTTCCCCCTCTGGTGCCCGCCACAGCGCGGCTGAGCATGGCCGCCGACCCGATGTCCTCCGTATAGCTCAGCATCCGAAACAGCTCGCCGAAGCCGGGCATTTCCTTTTCCAGCAAACCGGAGACGGCTTCGAACGTGTTGTCTCGCGGCGAGATGCCTGTCCCGCCGTTGAGCAGGATGACTTGCACCTCGGGATGCGCGATTCCCGCTTCAATCGCGGCAGTCACCTCGGCAGGCTCGTCCTTGACGATCTGGTAGAGGGCGACGTGATGCCCTGCCTCGGTTAATAGTTGCCTCATTAATTGTCCGCTCTTGTCCGTCTCTTCGGTTCGCGTATCGGAAACGGTAATGACCATGCACGTCACCTGTTTTGGTGACAGCGCCTTGTGCTCCTGTGTGCTCATATCGTGATCTCCCTCATTTTCTGCTGGCTTGTTTCTCTTATTCTACCATTTTCTCTCGGCACGGGTCTTGCCAACCGTCCTTTTGCAACGATTTCTTCACTTCTTCTACCCTAGAGGACGCTGTTTTCGATATAATGCTGGTGACAGTTATTTTTGACAGACAAGGAGGCGTACCCGGATGGCAGAACGCCCATTTTTTTCGTTTCATTTTCACAAGCAATCCCATACGCCGATTTATGTGCAGCTAGCCGACCAACTGAAAACGGCTATTCTGCGCGGGGCCTTTCTTGTAGACGGACAACAATTGATCTCGCTGCGGGACATGAAAACCGTCAGCGGCTGCTCGCTGGAAACCGTGAAAAAGGCGTACGACCATCTCGCGCTGGAAGGCTGGCTGGAAGCCGTGCACGGCAAAGGCTACTACCTGACGACGCTCGCAAAGGAAGCTCGTCTGGAAAGCCGCTTGCCGTTGACCGACATCCCGATTGCCTCGCTGGCTGACTCCTCGCCCCGCCCTGGCGAAGAGCTGGTCAAGCGGCTGCGCGGCGCTTTTTACGACAGTTTGACCGTGCTGGACGAGCCTTCCGCGCAAAAGAAAATCAGACGGACACAGGCGGCCAAAGTATTCGCCGATCACCTGAAGAGACGCGGCTTGCCGCACTCGCCCGAGCGCGTGCTGCTGTTCAACCGCAGCACCAGCGGCTTCGCCTTTCTCGCGCAGCGTGTCATGAATCCGCGCGATGTCGTCTACGTAGAGGAATACAGCTACCCGGTCTTTTTGCGCCTGCTCAGCCAGTGCGGGATCACCGTCCGCCCGATCCGCCTGGACGAAGAAGGAGTCAGCATCGAAGCGCTCGATGCCGAACAGGAGCACTACCCGGCCAACTGGCTGTTAATCAACCCGCACTACCACTTCCCGACAGGCATCAGCTACTCGTTGAAGCGCAAGGAAGAGTTGCTCGCCTGGGCTGAACGGCACAGCGTGCGCATCGTGGAAAACGACCACTACGGCGACCTCTGGTTCGAGGAGCCGAGCAAGCCGATCTACGAGATGGCTTTTCAGCAAAAAAGCCCTGTCGAGGTGTACTACCTGCACTCTCTGTCGAAAACATTGGCGCGCGACCTGCAGCTAGGAGTCCTGATGCTGCCTGCCGATTTTAGCGAAGAGGAACTGGAACGCTACAGGCAGATCGTGTCCATGACCGGAGCAGAGCCGTCCTTGCTCGTCGTCGAGGCAGCGGTCCGGCTGCTCGACGATCCATGGTTTTCCGAGGTGTATTTGGCGGACCGCCGCGCACTGTTCCAATCCCGCTTTTTGCGGCTGTGGAAGGAAAAGAACCACGCTCTCCCGGCCCACGCGCGCATGTACCCGATCACGGGCGGGCTCAACACGTGGATCGAGTGGGGCACGCCGACCGCAAACGCGACCGAGCTGGAAGAAAGAGTCGTCGCCATCCTGCGCGAAGAAGGTCTGGAGCTGACCTGCGGCCATGCGTTCCGCGTAGCCGACGAGCCTGCTGACACGAAGCGCCGCCCGGCTGTGCGCTTCCCGCTCGCTCCGATGGAGGAACGGGAGCTGAAGCATTGGCTGCATCGCTTGGGAGCTGCGCTGCTGCGGTAATATTATCGGGGGCCAGACAACGATACGCCCGTATGCCGGCGAGAGCAGAGGGCGTATTTTCGCTCGCCAAAATGGCTCAATCACCATCGGCTGAACGCGCAAAAACCCTGCCGCTGTCCATCTGGACGCCGTGGCAGGGTTCTTTTTTGCTTTTTTTACTTAGGCTGCCATTGTTTGGACAGCTCGTCGCGCACGAGTTGGCCCATTGCTACTGTGCCAATCGCCTTGCTCGGATCTGCCGCGATATCGCCTGTGCGGTGTCCCGCTTCGAGGACGGACCAGACGGCGTTTTCTACTGCCGCCGCAGCCTCATCCATGCCGAGCGAGAGGTGGAGCATCATCGCGACAGAGAGGATCGTTGCCAGCGGATTGGCAATGCCTTTTCCGGCGATGTCAGGAGCGGAGCCGTGCACCGGTTCGTACAGCCCGAAGCTTCCCGCTGCCAGACTTGCCGAGGCCAGCATGCCGATCGAGCCTGTCAGCATCGCGGCCTGGTCGCTCAAAATGTCGCCGAACATGTTTTCCGTCACGATGACGTCAAACTGCTTCGGAGCGCGCACGAGCTGCATCGCGCACGAGTCGACCAGTTGGTGGGACAGCTCGACATCCGGGTAGTCGGCCGCTACCCGCTCTGCTACCTTGCGCCAGAGGCGGGAGCTTTCCAGCACGTTCGCCTTGTCGACAGACACGAGACGCTTTTGGCGTTTGCGAGCGATCTCAAAGCCTACACGGATAATCCGCTCGACTTCCGCTTCGGTGTAAATGCATTGGTCTTCGGCTACTTCGCCGTTCGGACCGTCGTAGCGCTTTTTCTCCCCGAAGTAAATGCCTCCGGTCAGCTCGCGCACCACGATCAAATCTACGCCGGACACCACTTCCGGCTTGAGCGTAGAAGCTTCGACGAGCGAGCTGTGCATCGTCGCCGGGCGAATGTTGGCAAACAGCCCAAGCTCCTTGCGAATCCCCAAAAGTCCTGTCTCCGGGCGAAGGTGCCCCGGATTTTGATCCCACTTCGGGCCGCCTACTGCACCGAGCAGCACCGCGTCGGCCTGCTTCGCCAGCTTGACGGTCGCTTCCGGCAGCGGAGTTCCGTCGGTGTCGATGGCGATTCCGCCGATCCGGCCTTCCTCGCACGTAAATGTGACGCCTTCTCGCTCTCCTACAAGCTGAAGGACTTTGACTGCTTCCTGCATGATCTCTGGTCCGATACCGTCACCAGGAAGAACGGCGATGCGATAATTTTTCTTCATCGTTTATCCCGCTTTTCTTTTCTGTAATGGTTTTTCGTTCCTTGCTGGTTTCTTTTTTCCTATCCAATCCGTTTTGTTCTAGTTTGCAGCGACTGGCACGGATTCCCCGCGGCGCTCCAAAATTTTGTTGATCGCGCGCACGTAGGCGATCGCGCTCGCTTCCAGCACGTCTGTGCTGACTCCGCGGCCAGTGACGGTCAGCTCGCCTTGCTGGAGGCGGACGAACACTTCGCCGAGCGCGTCCTGTCCGTGCGTGACCGAGAGAATTTTGTAGTCGATCAAGGTGACTTCTTCGCCTGTGGCGCGGTCAATCGCCTTGTAGATCGCATCGACGGAGCCGTTGCCAATCGCCGCTTCCTCGACGACCGAGTCGTCAGCCCGCTTCAGGCGGACGCTTGCCGTCGGCACGGAAATGTTGCCGTAGGCGAGCTGCACCGATTCGAGCTGAAACGCTTCGGCACCGCGAACCATTTTTGTATCGATCAGGGCAAGAATGTCGTCGTCCGTAATTTCTTTTTTCTTGTCGCACAATGCCTTGAAGGCGGCAAAGGCGGCATTGACTTCCTCTTGGTCGAGGTGGTAGCCCAGTTCCACCAGCTTTTCCTTGAACGCATGGCGGCCAGAGTGCTTGCCGAGCACCAGTTTGTTCGACTTGAAGCCGACCGACTCCGGACGAATGATTTCGTAGGTGGTGACTTCCTTCAAGACGCCGTCCTGGTGAATGCCGGACTCGTGGGCAAAAGCGTTCGCGCCTACGACGGCTTTGTTGCCCGGCACGATCATTCCTGTCAAACGGCTTACGAGCTGGCTGGTCCGCGCAATTTCCTTCAGATGAAGCTTGGTTGTCGCCTGGTAATAGTCCTTGCGTGTCTCCAGTGCGAGCGCCACTTCTTCCAGCGCCGCGTTGCCTGCGCGTTCGCCGATCCCGTTGATCGTACCTTCTACCTGTGTAGCTCCGCCTTCCACGGCAGCCAAGCTGTTTGCGACAGCCATGCCCAGGTCATCGTGGCAATGACAGCTCAGGCGGATTCCTTCTGTCTCTGGCACGCGCTTTTTCAGTTCGCGGAAAATGTTGCCGTACTGGTACGGCGTCATGTAGCCGACGGTGTCCGGAATGTTCACGGTTGTCGCGCCTGCCTTGATGACCGCTTCCACTACCTCGGCCAAAAAGTCGATCTCTGTCCGCGCCGCATCCTCTGCGGAAAACTGTACTTCTGTGAAGTATTTTTTCGCATAGGTGACCGCCTCCACCGCACGAGCAAGGACCTGCTCCTTGCTCATGTTCAGTTTGTACTGGCGATGGATCGGAGACGTTGCAAGAAAGACGTGGAGGGATGCGTTTTGCGCGTTGCGCAGCGCTTCGTACGCCTTATCCATGTCGTCTTTGACGGCACGTGCGAGACTTACGACGGTGGAGTTTTTCACCCGCTTCGCCACTTCGGCCACAGACTTTTGGTCGCCTGGGGAAGCAGCCGCAAAGCCAGCCTCAATTCTGTTTACGCCCAGCTTTTCCAGTTGAAGGGCGATCTCCACCTTTTCGTTCGTGCTGATGTTGACGCCCGGAGACTGCTCCCCATCGCGTAATGTCGTATCAAAAATCTCAATGGTCCGCATGAACTTTTCACCTCCACTTTTTTTCCTACATTATATATGTCTCTCTATACGGGTCCTTATTGCCCGATTTTCGCTTCTTCTTTTTTCGTTTCTTTGTTCAGCCAGGACATCATGCCGCGCAGTTGTTGTCCGACTACCTCGATGCCGTGCTCTGCTTCCAGACGGCGGCGGGAAGTGAAGCCAGGACGGTTTGCCTGGTTTTCCAGGATCCAGTTGCGAGCGAATGTACCGTCTTGGATTTCAGCCAGCACTTTTTTCATTTCTTTGCGCGTTTCTTCTGTGATGATGCGGCGGCCTGTGCTGTAGTCACCGTACTCAGCCGTGTCACTGATGGAGTAGCGCATGCGAGCCAGACCGCCTTCGTACATCAGGTCGACGATCAGCTTCAGCTCGTGCAGGCACTCGAAGTAGGCGATCTCTGGCGCGTATCCTGCTTCTACCAGCGTATCGAAGCCTGCTTTTACCAGCTCGCTTGCTCCGCCACACAATACTGCTTGCTCCCCGAACAGGTCTGTTTCTGTCTCTTCGCGGAAAGTCGTTTCGATCACGCCTGCTTTTGTGCAGCCGATTCCGCTGGAGTATGCGAGTGCGAGGTCTTTTGCATTGCCAGTCGCATCCTGGTAGATCGCGATCAGGCCAGGTACGCCAAAGCCTTCTTGGTACACGCGGCGCACGAGGTGACCCGGGCTTTTTGGCGCAGACATGATAACGTCTACGTCAGCAGGCGGCACGATTTGCGCGTAGTGGATGTTGAAGCCGTGGGAGAAGCAGAGTGCTGCGCCGGATTTCAGGTTTGGCGCGATCTCGTCGCGGTACACTTGCGCCTGGCGCTCGTCTGGCATGAGGATTTGCACCACGTCAGCGCGTTTGGTTGCTTCGGCCACTGTCAACACTTCGAAGCCGTCTTTTGCCGCTACGTCCCAAGACTTCCCTGGGCGCAGACCTACTACTACTTTATAGCCACTGTCGCGCAGGTTTTGCGCTTGCGCATGTCCTTGGCTGCCGTAGCCGATGATGGCGATTGTTTTGCCGCGCAGTACCTCTTTGTTTACGTCTGCTTCATAATACATTTTTACCATTTGTGTAGCCTCCCTAAAATTATGTTTAGTTTGAATTCCTATTCTGAATTTTGCAATTTAAACCGTTGCTGCGGCTGTTGCTGGAACAATACTGCGCGCCATCGCTACTGATCCTGTTCTCGTCAGTTCGAGCACCCCGTAGCTTTGCAAAAGCACAAGCAGCGCGTCGATTTTTTCGGTGTCACCCGTTACTTGCACGATCAGCGAGGTAGGTCCCACATCGACGATCGCGGCGCGGAACGGCTCGACAATCCCGTTCAACTCGGCCAACTGGCTCGGTGATGCGCTCACCTTGATAAGCGCCAGCTCCCGGGAAACGTACGGGTTTTCGCTGAGGTTCGTCACCGAGATGACGTCGATCAGCTTTTGCAGTTGCTTCATCAGTTGTTGAATCTGGCGGTCATCCGCTCCGGTGGTAATAATCATCCGGGACAGCCCTTGCTCCTCTGTTCCTCCCACCGTGATGCTGTCGATGTTGAAGCCGCGTTGCCCGAACAAGGTCGCGACTCGGGTCAATACGCCGGGGTGATCGTTGACGAGTACGGCGATCGTATGTGTTTGCATCCTAGTCGTCCCCCAATTCCATCTGATCTAATGTGTCGCCCGACGCTACCATCGGATACACGTTTTCTTCCTGCGCGACGCGGAAGTCCACGACGACTGGCCCATCATGGCGCAGCGCTTCGGCCCAAACGGCTTCTGCCTCTTGCGGAGTGGTGGCCCGCAAGCCTTTGACGCCGTACGCTTCCGCCAGCTTGACGAAATCCGGGCTGCACGTCAGGTCGATCTGGCTGTAGCGATTGTCGTAGAACAGCTCCTGCCATTGGCGAACCATCCCCAGGCACTGGTTGTTCACAATCGCGACCTTCACCGGAATGTTGTACTGGGAGACGATCGCCAGCTCCTGGTTGGTCATCTGGAAGCCGCCGTCGCCCACTACGGCGATTACCGTGCGATCCGGGTGCGCGATCTGTGCGCCAATCGCTGCCGGGAAGCCAAAGCCCATCGTGCCGAGGCCGCCGGAAGAGATAAAGGAGCGCGGGTGCTTGAACTTGTAGTATTGTGCTGTCCACATCTGGTGCTGTCCAACGTCTGTCGTGACGATCGCTTCCCCATCTGTGGAGCTGTACAGAAGCTCAATGACCGCTTGCGGCTTCAGTACGTCGCCGTCTTTTTTGTACTTGTACGGATACTGTGCCTGCCATTCCTTCAACTGGCTGATCCACGCCTCGGAATCGCATTTGCGGGCAACCGGAATCGCTTTGGCCAGGGTGCTTTTCACATCGCCTGCCACAGTGACGGCTGTCTCGACGTTTTTCCCCAGCTCGGCAGGGTCGATGTCGACGTGGACGATGCGGGCTTTCGGAGCAAACTCCTTGGTGCGTCCCATCGTGATCCGGTCATCGAAGCGAGCGCCGAGGCCGATGACACAGTCCGCATTGAGCAACGCCTGGTTGGCTGTGTAGCTGCCGTGCATGCCCGGCATGGCGAGCGCCAATTCGTGCGTGCCCGGGAAACCGCCCAGCCCCATGAACGTGTTGATAACCGGGATGCGCGTCTTCTCCGCAAAAGCGAGCAGCTCTGCTTCGGCTTTTGCGGCGATGATGCCGCCGCCTGCCAAAATGACCGGGCGCTTCGCTTCGCCAATCGCGTCAACAAATGTCTGCACCTCTTCGTCTGTCGGCACGAGCGTGTCGCGGTAGCCGCGAATCTCGACCTTGTCGGGATAAGTGAACGGCGCCTTCGCGTTGGCCACATCTTTTGGAATGTCGATGAGGACCGGGCCCGGACGACCTGTAGAAGCGATGTGGAACGCTTCCTTCACGATGCGCGGAAGCTCGCGGACATCGCGGACGAAGTAGCTGTGCTTCGTAATCGGGATGGTGATTCCGGTAATGTTCGCTTCCTGGAACGCGTCGGTTCCGATCAGCGACTGGGCTACGTTTCCGGTGATGCACACCAGCGGAACCGAGTCCATCTGGGCTGTCGCAATTCCGGTTACGAGGTTGGTCGCCCCCGGACCGGAAGTGGCGATGCATACGCCCGGTTTGCCAGTAGCGCGGGCGTATCCGTCTGCTGCGTGGATCGCGCCCTGCTCATGGCGAGTCAGGATGTGCTTGAAGTAGCTCCCGTACAAGGAATCGTAGATCGGGAGCACCGCTCCGCCTGGGTAGCCGAAAATGTATTCGACTTCCTCCAGGATCAGACAGCGCAGAAGCGTTTCTGCTCCTGTCACTTCCTCCCCGAACTGAATCGGTGGAATGCCGTTCTTTTTCTGCAATTCGGCCATTTCAACACTCATTTTCCTCTCCTCCTCCCACTTCTTAAAGCAGCTATAAAAAATACCTATGGACACATAGAAAAACCCTTTCGCCCCGACACGGTTCGGTTTCCATGTCTTTTGGGGCGAAAGGGTTCGCGGTACCACCCAACTTTATCGGCGCCTCGCGGTCAGCCGATCTCAGCCAGTCACAGCAAATGCGGACTGTAACACGCTAACGGGTGTCAGTCGGTTTTCCCTACTTTTTGCACGAGGCAAATTTCAGCAAAACAGCTCAGAGGTGAGCAATGCAGCGTACCCTATGCCCGTTCTCAGCAACCAGGGCTCTCTGTAAAAGGGGAGACGCGCACCATCCTCGTCATAGCCTGCTATTATAACAATATTTCTAATATTGTTGTTGTCAGAAAATAAAGTGTTACGTCTGATTATAGCTAGGCACTTTGGGGGTGTCAACGAAAACAAAAAGATTTTACTATACTTTCGTCCGAACGAATGCTCAGTAGAAAATGCCGGAACGGCGCGGTTTTTGCGTGAAAGCGGATACATTTTCTTTCGGCTTGTCCCCTTTCTCGGGCAAGGAAACGGACCGGCAATGCCCGCCCTTCCCTTTTGTTCGTAAACTTGTTTTACAGATTGTCGCGAAGTCCCTCGATCAAAATTTGCGCCACCTCGGGACGGGTAAATTCCGGCGGCGGGGTCTGGCCGCTGCGCAAAAGCGCGCGCACTTTTGTCCCGGACAGCGTCAGATGCTCGCTTGCAGCGTGTGGGCACGTCTTGGCCGTCGCCATTCCTTGGCAGGCTGTGCAATAAAAGCTGTGCTCATAAAACAGCAACTGGATGCCCAGCTCCTCTGGCGCAAATGCAGAGAAGATGTGCTGCGCGTCGTATGTCCCGTAGTAATCGCCCACGCCCGCGTGATCGCGGCCTACGATGAAGTGCGTGCAGCCGTAGTTTTTGCGGACGAGCGCGTGGAATACCGCTTCTCTCGGACCTGCGTAGCGCATCGCCGCCGGGAAGGCCGCGAGCAGCACGCGCTCTTTCGGGTAGTAGTTTTCCAGCAGGGCGAGGTAGCTTTTCATCCGCACTTGCGCGGGGATGTCATCTGACTTGGTTTCCCCCATCAGCGGGTTGAGAAAAAGCCCGTCGACGATTTCCATTGCCGCCTTTTGGATATATTCGTGCGCCCGGTGGACGGGATTGCGCGTCTGGAAGCCGACGACGCTCTTCCAGCCGTTTTGGGAAAAAAGCTCTCTCGTCTCGCGCGGCGTCAAATAATATTCGGCAAACCGCTCGGGCTGCGGCCGCTTGAGCACATGCACCGGACCGCCCACGTACAGCCCCGGTTTTTCCATCAGCTTTTTCACTCCCGGATGCGCCCGGTCCGCTGTCCGAAACACTTGTCTTGCCTCCCGGGCTTTATCGGGCTGGTAGAGGCTTTGCACCTGGAGTATGGCGTAGTCTTCGCCATCTTCGCCGCGCAGCCATACCGCATCCCCCGGCTCGATGTCCGCGTGCTCGGCCGCATCGACTGCCAGCGTCACGGGCAGCGGCCAAACCGTCCCGTCTGCGAGCCGCATCCGCTCCACGACGGAATGGTAGTCGTCCTCGCAAAGAAAGCCTGTCAGCGGGGAAAAGGCGCCAATGGCGAGGCAGTCTATGTCAGACAACGTCCATTGATCGACCACGATTGCTTTTTTGCCAGCGGCTCTGGTTATCGCTTCCGGCTGACTTTCCAGCCGTTCAATCAGCGTCCCACCGTGTGGCGAGATCGTATGCATAGCGTGTCCTCCCTTTTGTTCCCTTACTTGTGCAGGCCGCATTCGGTCTTGTCAAAGCCGGCCCAGCGGCCCGCGCGCGGGTCCTGCCCTGACTGGACAGGCCGGGTGCAAACACTGCAGCCAATACTTGGATAATTGCGGTCGTGCAAAGGGTTGTAGGGGACATCGTTCGCGTGTATATATGCCCACACCTGGTCCATCGTCCAGTCCGCGAGCGGGTTGAACTTCACCAGCTTGAATTTATCGTCCCATTCCACTTTTTTCGCATTGGCGCGGGTAGGCGCCTGATCGCGGCGAATGCCGGTAATCCAGGCGTCGTAGCCGGACAGCACCCGTGTCAAAGGCTCTACTTTGCGGATTTGGCAGCACAGATTCGGGTCTGTCTCCCACAATTTGTCTCCGTGGCTCTTCTCCTGCTCAGCCAGAGTCATCTGGGGCAGCACCTGGATAAATTTCGTCTGGTACCGCTCCTCCAGCTTGTCGCGCGTCTCGTACGTCTCGGGAAAATGTTTGTTCGTATCGAGATAAAAAACAGGTATCGTCGGGGCCAGTTTGTGCAGCATGTCGATCAGCACGACATCCTCGGCACCGAAGCTTGAGGCGAGGACGAGGTTGCCTGCGAAGTGTTCCACCGCCAGAACAAGCACATCCTGCGGGGATTTGGCTTCCATCCGGTACGCCCACACTTGCAGCTCTTCGTCCGCCATCCTCTGGCGATTGTTCATCAGCGAAACTCCTTTCCTGCTAGGATTCCCCCACCATCATATGTCGGGAGGCAGGAAGTGGCGATTCGTCCTGCTGACAAAACTGCCGCGACGGCACCGAAAGAATCGAAAAGAGCGACCAGACCTGTAGCCCGATCGCTCCTCGCGGATTGCTCCCTCTTATTTTTTGTCAGAGTCACTGTTTGCTGCCGGGAAAATAAACGAACTGCCTGTCGGAATCGTGTTGAGATTCGCCTGGTCTACATTTTGTGCCGCCGGTGCTCCTGTGATGAAGACGACGGGTGCTACGTAGGCATCATCCTTTTCTTTGGCGAACGCTCCCGGAACGAACAGCGCCGAACAGATCACCGCAGTTGCACCCATCATTACCATCCACTTTTGTTTTTTCATCTCTACTCTCTCCTATCCAATGTTTTCCTTTGACGCTTTTTATTGTACGGCAGGGAGCCATCCTCTCGACACGGACGGGAGATTGTTTTTTGCTCCAACCTGAGACGGAGCCGCCTCTACGCCCGTTGTCCATTTTCTTTAAAAAAACGATGGCGTTTCCTTGCTGCCCTTGCGCTTTTCGGATGTTCATTCATAGGGGAGAGCCTCTCCGACAAGCAAAAAAAGCCGACCTTCCCCACCAGGAAAGATCGGCTTTGCTTTTTGCGTATGTGCTTACGCGTTCAGTTTGCCTTTTGCAACTGCTGCCAGTTCGTTGAACGCAGCTTTGTCGTTCACAGCCAGGTCAGCCAGCATTTTGCGGTTCACTTCGATGCCAGCCACTTTCAGGCCGTGCATCAGACGGCTGTAGGACAGACCGTTCAGGCGAGCTTGCGCGTTGATACGGGTGATCCACAGTTTGCGGAAGTCGCGTTTCTTTTGACGACGGTCGCGGTATGCATAAAGCAGGGATTTCATTACTTGCGCATTAGCGGATTTAAACAGGCGATGTTTGGAACCGAAGTATCCTTTCGCCAGCTTCAGGATTTTCTTATGACGACGGCGTGTAACAATGCCACCTTTTACTCTTGGCATACTAAACTCCTCCTGGTCTTTCCAGCATGGCGGCCTACTGCTAGGCGCTTAGGGAGCTCATGCTGCGTAATGTGTGTAATGATGCGAAAACTTACAGGTAAGTGAGCATTTGCTCCATGCGTTTTTGATCGCCTTTGGAAACGAGTGCAGCTTTGCGCAGGTGGCGCTTTTGCTTAGTCGTTTTGTTGGCGAACATGTGGTTACCAAATGCGCGGTCGCGCTTCAATTGGCCGCTTCCAGTCTTTTTGAAACGTTTTGCAGCAGCCTTGTTGGTTTTCATTTTAGGCATCTGAAAAGTCCTCCTGTCTAAACTACTATCTTACTTTTCCGCTTTCGGAGCCAGAATCATAATCATGCTGCGGCCCTCGATCTTCGGTTTACGCTCAGGCGTAGCGAGATCTTCACACTGAGCAGCTACACGCTCCATAACGCCAAGCCCGATTTCGGAGTGGGTGATTTCACGTCCACGGAAACGGATCGTACACTTCACCTTGTGGTGATCCTCCAAGAACTTGCGGACGTTGCGAAGCTTGGTTTGAAAATCGTGTTCTTCGATGTTAGAAGAAAAACGCACTTCTTTCAGCTCGATGATCTTCTGGTTTTTCCGTGCTTCTTTCTCCTTTTTCGCCTGCTCGTACTTGAACTTTCCGTAGTCCATGATACGGCATACAGGCGGTTTGGCTGTCGGAGCAACGTTTACCAGATCCAGTTCGGCTTCCTGGGCAATGCGCAACGCTTCCCTGAAGGGTACGACTCCCAATTGGCTCCCGTCAGCGCCGATCAAACGGACTTCACGGGCACGGATCGCTTCGTTGATTAACATTTGATCCTTGCTAATACTTGCCACCTCCGTCAATTTCGAGAAGGAACAAAAATGTGCGAACGCATCTGCGCCCGCACATATCTCACCTAAGCAATTTCATCAGATCCAAGGATCTTTGCATAAGAGTTACCTGTCAACAGTCGTGTCGGACGTCGACCCAGGTGAGAAGCTGGGCGCCTCTGCTTGTTCTCGAAGTATGAAGTGTTTATACACGCAACTTATAATACAAGGTAGAGTTGTCTTTGTCAAGGCTTATCGCTTTTTATCCTCCGATGTGGGACATTTCCACCTTCGGACGCTTTTGCAGCCCCGGCGTTTCGTCCAGCCGTTCTTCCGAATAGCGCTCGTCGCGCTTTTCCCAGATCGCGCGAATCTGCTCCTGGATTTCTTCGTCGCTTCGCCCGCTGCGCAGCGGCTCGCGCAAGTCATAGCCGGCGGAGGCGAACAGGCAGTTGTACATTTTCCCCTCTGCCGACAGCCGCGCCCGCGTACAGGTAGAGCAAAAGGCTTGTGTCACCGACGAGATCAGCCCAATCTCCTGATCGCTCCCCTCGTAGCGGTAGCGCGAAGCGACCTCGCCGAAGTAGTTCGCCTCGACCGGGACGAGCGGCATTTCTGCGTCGATCATCCGGACGATTTCGCTGGAAGGCACGACCTGATCGAGCTTCCAGCCGTTGCTGTTGCCTACGTCCATGAACTCAATGAAGCGCAGCGTATGGCCTTGCTCGCGGAAATAACGGGCCATCGGCAAAATGTCCTGGTCGTTGACACCGCGCTGGACGACCATGTTGATTTTCACCCCGAGTCCCGCTTCCGCCGCCGCGCGAATCCCGTCGAGCACGGCATCCACCGGATAGCCTCTGCCGTTTAACATGCCAAACCGCTCGTTGTCCAGGCTGTCGAGGCTGACGGTGACGCGATCAAGCCCGGCTTCCTTCAAAGCCTGGGCATGGCGGGCGAGCAGCGAGCCATTGGTCGTCATGGCGATATCGTGAACGTCCTCTATTTTTCGAATCATTCGTATTAATTCAGGCAAATCCCTGCGCACGAGCGGTTCTCCGCCCGTAATCCGGATTTTCCGCACGCCGAGCGCTGTGAATATTTGGGTCAAGCGGGTAATTTCTTCAAATGACAGCAGTTTGTGCTGCGGCAAAAATTCAAACTCCGGCCCGAAAATTTCAGCCGGCATACAGTACCGGCAACGAAAATTGCATTTGTCTGTCACGGAAATGCGCAGATCACGGAGAGGACGCTTTCGTGTGTCACGTACTTGCATCTGCTCTAGCACTGGTGGTCACCCTCCTTTTCCTGGCTGAGCCTGGCATGCCACTCTATCTCCAGTTTGTCTCGTATTGATGTCCAACATGCGATTCCGGCTTTTTATTAGCGTACCATATTCCGCCTGCGAACGGCTCCTGTTCCTGCACTTTTCGCTGTTGCAAAAGCGGTCGCAAGCCGATGAAAATCGGAAAAATGACCCGGTGCACGCCAATGTGCAAACCGTTTTTTTGACTATTCCCTTTTGTATAAACATAGGATAATATGACTATATATTATGCTCTATATATTCCCCTTCAATAAGGAAAGCGAAGATCAGCCGTTTGTATGTGGGCACTTGAATGGCTGGGAGCGAGTAGTGCAACCGACCCTATTTTCGTTGTAGGGTCGGTTTATTTTATCCCAGAACAAAGGCCTTGTCCACTGCTCAGAAACGGCAAGCTGCAGCAATGGCAATCGCCCCCTCTTTCTCAATTTTTGAGTAAATCAATAAAATGTAAAATTCGGAGGTCTGCATGCAATTTTTTGCAAAGAAAGCAAAGCCATGGAATGAGTATGTGAAAGCTTCCCACGCAACTGACATTACCGAAGTGGGCGAACGCGTGAAAGAGCGCCTGTCTTTTTTGGGCGTGGATCAGGATACATTGGCGCACGTCAAAGAGGCTGCTACCACGCTTTACCCCTTTAAAGCAGAGATCGTATCCAAGTTTTACCAGTCGATCACTAACGTTCCCCACCTCCAGAAGATCATCCTCGACAACTCCAGCCTGGAGCGGTTGAAAAAAACTTTGGAGGTCCACCTGGAGCAGTTTCTCACAGCAGAAGTCAACCATGAGTACGTGAAAACGAGAATTGTCATCGGGCAAGTTCACAGCCGCATTCATCTGACAGCCGATCATTTTATTTCTGCACACCATCTGCTGATTCAGATCATGACCACGATTTTGATGGAAAAATGGAGCAATCAGCCGCATCAGATGATGAAAATGGTCACCGCTGTGCAAAAATTGGCAGCATTCGATCAGCAACTGATTGTGGAAGTGTATATGGAAGAGACGTTCAAATCGTTTTTGTTCGGCATCTCCGGCATGCTCAACCATATGACCCAGCTCGACACGACGAAGCAGCTTATCTCGGGAATGGACGAGCAGATCGAGGAAAGCCACAGCGTCACCGCCGCAACGGAAGAAATGAGCGCCTCGATTCAGGAAGTCGCCAACCACGCGGTCAAAGTCGCAGAAGGGACAGACGAAGCGGTGCAATCCGCTGAACAGAGCAAACAGATCATCAATGCCGCTCTCGGCGACATCCGCCAGGTGGGCCACGTCTTTGTCGAGGTCATGAGCAGGGTAAACCAGCTCAATCAGGAGATTCATCAGACACAGGACGTCATCCGCATCATTCGGGAAATCGCCGAGCAGACCAACCTGCTCGCGCTGAACGCCAGTATCGAGGCCGCCCGGGCCGGAGAGCAAGGGCGCGGCTTTGCGGTCGTAGCCACTGAGGTGCGCAAGCTGGCCGAGCATACAAAAGAACAGATCAACCGGATCACAGACAACATGGAGTCGCTGCAACAAGTTTCGAAGCGAGTGACGGAGCAGATGGACAGCACGAGCAAGCTGGTGGAGCGCAGCGTCGGGGAAGCCCAGTTCGCCGATGTCGCCCTGAACAAGATTGTGTCCACCATGCAGGAAATCAGCCAATCCACCTCGCAAATTGCCGCCATGACCGAGGAACAGGCTTCTTCTGTCACGGATATCGCCCACCGCAACTCCACGATTTTTGACCTGAGCACACATTCGCAGCAAATCGCCAAAGACACCGCGCAAATCATTCTCGAACTGAGCCGGAAAATGGATGAGTACCGCAAGACGTTCTTTACGATCAATGTCAAATTGAGCTACAAAGACATCGTGCGCGTGGCCAAAACGGATCATTTGCTGTGGAAATGGAAAATTTACAACATGTTCCTTGGTTTGGAAAACCTGGTCGCCGCAGAAATGGCCTCGCACCATCACTGCCGACTGGGGACGTGGTACTACAGCGACTTGCCGCCGCTTGTGCGCAACAACCCGACATTCAAAAAGCTGGAGGAGCCGCACAAATTAGTACATTTTTACGCCAAGCAGGCAGTGGAAAAATACCAGGCCGAGGATCTCGCCGGCGCCCAGGAAGCGTACGAGCAGCTTCAACGGGCGTCCCATGAAGTCGTAACACTGCTTGCCCGTCTGGAAAATGAGCTGTAGCAGTTGTCGCCACCGTTTTCGCCAAAAACAAAAGGGCCGTTCCCACCGTTCGGGTGAGAACTGCCCTTTTTGCTTTACTTCATTTCGTTGATTTCGGCGCGGATTTTTTCCACGAACTCATCAACGGTCATGGCGCCTTCATCGCCTACTCCGCGTCTGCGTACAGACAGAGTGCCGTCTGTCACTTCTTTTTCCCCGATAACCAGCATGTACGGGATTTTTTGCACTTGCGCTTCACGGATTTTGTAGCCGATTTTTTCGTTGCGCGCATCCAGCTCTACGCGGATGCCAGCTTGTTGCAGCTTTTCTTTGACTTGCTCGGCGTACGGAATGTGCACCTCGCTGATGTTCATCAAGCGCGCCTGGATTGGAGTCAACCAGACAGGGAATGCGCCTGCGTAGTGCTCGATCAGGATGCCGATGAAACGCTCCATGGAGCCGTACATCGCACGGTGCAAGACAACCGGACGATGCTTTTCGTTGTCTTGGCCCACGTAAGTCAGGTCGAACTTCTCCGGCATTTGGAAGTCGAGCTGGATGGTTCCACATTGGTGACGGCGTTTCAGCGCGTCGGTAATTTGGAAGTCGATCTTCGGTCCGTAGAACGCACCGTCGCCTTCCTTGATTTCATACGGCATTTCCAGTTGCTCCAGCACCTTTTTCAAGGAGCTTTCCGCTGTTTCCCACAGCTCGTCGGAGCCCATGGAATCTTCCGGGCGAGTCGAAAGTGCTACGCTGTATTCAAAGCCGAACACTTTGTAGATTTTGTCGATCAGCTTAATCATGTTTTTGATTTCGCTCTCGATCTGGTCAGGGCGGACGAATACGTGTGCGTCATCCTGGCAGAAGGTGCGAACCCGCAGCATGCCGTTCAGCGCGCCGGAATATTCGTGGCGGTGAACCTGGCCGAACTCGGCATAGCGAATCGGCAAGTCGCGGTAGGAATGCATTGCGTTTTTGTAAATGAGCATGTGTCCTGGGCAGTTCATCGGCTTCAAGGCGTAAGTCGCGTTGTCGACTTCAGAGAAGTACATGTTTTCCTTGTAGTGATCCCAGTGACCGGATTCTTTCCAGAGGCGCTCGTTCATGAGGAACGGCGAGCGCACCTCTGTGTATTGGGCAAGCTGTTGCAGGCGGCGGGAGAACTGCTCCAGCTCGTTGCGGACAGTGAAGCCGTTTGGCAGGTAGAACGGCATGCCAGGCGCTTCCTCGGAGAACATGAACAGCTCCAGCTCTTTGCCCAGTTTGCGGTGGTCGCGCTTTTTCGCCTCTTCGATGAAGTGCAGATATTCGTCCATATCCGCTTTTTTCGGCCAAGCGGTACCGTAGACGCGCTGCAGCACCTGGTTTTCCGCTTTTCCGCGCCAGTATGCACCTGCCACGCTCATCAGCTTGAACGCTTTGATGTAGCCAGTGGACGGCAAGTGCGGGCCGCGACAGAGGTCGAAAAATTCGCCCTGCTCGTACAGGGTGATCGTCGCATCCGCCGGCAAGTCGCGGATCAGTTCCAGCTTCAGATGGTCGTTGAGGTTTTGGAAAATTCTTGTCGCCTCGTCGCGGCTGACGACTCTGCGGCGGATCGGCAAGTCTTCCTTCACGATTTTTTCCATTTCCGCCTCAATCTTGCCCAAGTCTTCTGGCGAGAGCGAGACCGGAATGTCCATGTCGTAGTAGAAGCCGTCTTCGATCACAGGACCGATCCCGAATTTGACTTCGCTGCCGTACAGGCGTCTTACTGCCTGGGCGAGCAAGTGAGCGGTACTGTGACGGTAAACTTCCAAGCCTTCCGGCGAATCGAGGGTCACGATTTCAATTGCTGCGTCATCCTCAAGCGGCGTGTACAGATCCACGACTTTGCCGTCTTTTTTGCCGGCTACTGCTTTTTTCTTCAGGCTCGCGCTGATGGAGCCTGCGATCTCTTCGATGGTGATCCCAGCTTCGTACTGACGGACTGCTCCATCCGGGAACGTTACGTTAATTTGTGCCACCTTGGATTCTTCCTTCCTGTTTGTTGTTTTTGAGAAAATAAAAAACACCCATCCCAGAAGGGACGAGTGTATTCTCGCGGTACCACCCTAATTCAAGTCTGTTTTTACAAAACGGGCCGTGCAAAACGGATGCCCGAACAAACTCCTCATTGACATGGTAACGGTATGGAACCGGCAAGCCGTTAGTAAAAGCGTACGCTTCGTTCCCGGCTGCTACTCGAAGGGGGTAGATCCATATCGTCTCGCAGCAAGCTTCCAGCCAAGGCCCGCCTCTCTAGAGCGATCTCGATATCGTCCATGTCCTTCTCATCGTATTTGTAAGCGATATTCACTCTTGTTGCTGCTAATTATAGTTTAGTCGGATTGTTCCCGTCAAGTACACGTCTTTGCCCAAGGCATAACGAACAGGAATGGCAGGTGATGAGCCTGCTGTCAAAAATGCTGCGGATCGTTTGCACAAGCCCCGGCTTCTCCCCGGCCATGTGCAGAACGATGCTCTCCGGTGCCAGTGTAACCAGCGCGCTGACCAAGTAATCTTCATCGCGGCATTTTTGTTCGTCCATGCTCAGCACGGAATCGAGCTGTTCCAGCCAAAGGCGGTCTCCCTTTTTGTCATAAAGATGGAAAGGTTTGTCCACACTAGGAACAACATGGACCACTTCCTGTTTCACTTCCTGTACGGCGATAAAATAGCGCAGAAGCTCGACAAATTCCTGGTATTGCTTGTCTTCCAAATATTCGTCGATTCCCGATTCGACCAGCTCGAACAGTTCATTCCAATGCTCCTGCAGCCGGAACCTGACGAACCCCAATACGTTGATAGTTCGCTCCTGCTCCAAGTATAAAAAGGCTTTGCGGTAGACGTTTGCCTTTCGAGTCGTGGCGGCCAGCAGTTCGCGTCCGTCCAGCTCGATCTCTCGGCACATGCGCTCAATGTAGGGAAAAATTTCCGGCCATTCTTCTTCCATCTGCTCCGCCGCCAACAGATCGGCAGCCATTTCCTGCATGATCGCCGGCTCTTTGACCTGCGTCACCCACTCCGCCAATGTCAATGCCACAAAAGCTCTCGCCCACTCTATCGTCTGCGCATCGTATTCCTCTTCGCACCAGCTTTGAAAAAGGAACGTGCAGTAGTCGTCCTGTTCCTGCTCCTTGTATGTAATGCGCACCGGGGCAGTATTGACCCGCTCCATCATCTCATTTACGATAACGCGATACGTGCCACTATGCTCAGGGACATTCTCCAGCAAGACGCGAAACGTTTGCATTTTCATCCCCCCAACCGCAATTGTAGTTACAGTATATGTCCCTTTATGGGCGATATACTTTTAAACGATTGGAAACCGGGGATTGGAAGTTGCTCGTGGGGATAGAAAAACACGCTGCCAGATCGTCTGTTCCGCTCTTGCGAAAAGACGATCTGGCAGCGTGTTGCTGAACGTTTTTTCATTTAGTTTTGCATCACAAAATCTCTTTCCGCCATCTCGCCGTCCTTGAACACGCGCAAGATGTCGTACTGGGTGTTGCGCTGCGCCGGGATTTTGCCTGCGCCGCGGATCAGTTCGAGAATCTGGTTGGTGTTCACCTTGTAGGTACATGCGGCTGCCGAGACGACGTTTTCTTCCATCATCGTCTGACCGAAATCGTTTGCCCCGTAGGAAAGGGAAAGCTGGCCGTACTCTGGACCCATCGTCACCCAGGAAGCCTGGAGATTTTCGAAGTTGTCCAGCATCAGTCGGCTGATCGCCAGCGTCTTGAGGTATTCCTCCGGCGTGTTGTTCACGGCTTTCATGTTCGTGTTGTCCGGCTGGAACGTCCAGACGATAAACGCCTTGAAGCCGTGCGTCTCGTCCTGTGCTTCGCGAATGCGCATCAGGGATAGCACGCGCTCTTCCATTTCCTCGCCGAAGCCGATGACCATCGTCGCCGTACCTGGCAAGCCGATGCGGTGAGCAGCTTTTTGCGTGTCGATCCACTCTTTCCACGAGCCTTTCAGGCGGGAAATTTTGCGGCGGGTACGGTCGTCGAGAATTTCGCCGCCCGCTCCCGGCAACGAATCCAGCCCTGCGGCCTTCAGTTCCTTGAGCACGTCTTCGACCGTCATGTTGGAAACTTCCGCGATTTTAATCACTTCCGCTACCGACAAGGAGTGCATCGTAATTTGCGGGAAGCGCTGCTTGATCGCGCGCAGCAGGTCGGTGAAATAGTCGATCTTCAGATCCGGGTTGGTCCCGCCCTGCATCAAGATTTCCGTGCCGCCGACGTCAATTGTCTCCTGAATCTTTTGGAAAATAGTCTCTCTGGGCAATACATAGCCTTCGCTTGAACCGGGACGACGGTAAAAGGCGCAAAAGCGGCAATACGTATCGCAAATGTTCGTGTAGTTCACATTTCGGCTGATGACAAACGTGGCAATGGGCTCTGGGTGGTGCTTTTGCATCACCAGATTGGCGTAGTGTCCGATCTTCTCAATTTCATTGCTGGCAAACAGAGCGAGGCCGTCTTCCAGGCCCAGTCGTTCCCCGGCAAGGGCACGTTCCAATATAGCATCGATCATAAGGATCACTCCTCGTACCTTACGTAAATTCCATTCCACATGATATCACAATCGGGACATAACGGCTATAGTTCGGGGTGCTGGCACAAACAGGGCGCGACGATGGTACGACGAAAAACAGCCCCGCCAAAAGCAGGGCTGTCCGTTTCTGTTGCTATAGGTATCATTCATATCCGATCTGCTCATACACTTCCGGTTCCCAATAAATGACGGTTTGCGAAAGCGGCAGATTGGTTTCGCGCGCGCCATTCGGCTGGCCGTTAAAGTAAATGATTTCCGTCACGGCTACCCGATCTCCGCGCACGTCAATTTCTCCCGTCAACTGCAAGCTGGTTCCATCCGGCGCATAAAAAACGACTTTCCCCGATCCCAATGTCTTCATGGGTTCCTCCAATACTGTATGTCCTTCTTTTCTATACTAATGGATATTATTTCCTATCGTCAATGAAAAAGCGAGGGACTTCTTTACCACCCGCCTCCTCTTCTTCCGGGCCGAATCGCGCAGGACGAATCTCCCCAAAGCGAGAAGACGCCAGGAAAACGTAACCCCCCGGCGTAGAAAAACGTATCCCCTACTGTTGGATCAGCCAATTGGCGGTCTGTGTTTGGACAAAGCGGCATATCCTAACTACTGAAATGCGATTTTTTCCTGTATAATGGAAACCCGAGAGGAAACGTCCTAAGGAGATGCTCATGCTCGATCAAATCACACAACTGTTCATGCAATATGGAATATGGGGACTCTTTGGCATGGCATTTTTGGATTCGTTCATCAGTCCGATTCCTCCCTTTTTTATGCAAATTGCGATGAGTCTGCTCGACCCCGGTTCAGCGCTCCGCTTTGCGACCGTGGCCTTTACCGCCTCGATTCTCGGCGCGCCGATCGGCTTTTTGCTCGGCAAATGGCTCGGCAAACCGATTTTGCAAAAGCTGCTTCCGGAAAAATGGGTCGTGGTCGCCACCGAGAAATTCGCCAAAAACGGGGACGCTGCCGTGCTGATCGGCGCTTTTACTCCGATTCCGTTCAAGGTGTTTACCGTGCTGAGCGGCGTGTTCAACTACTCGCTGACAAAGCTCATGCTCTTTGCCATCGTCGGCCGGGGCTTGAAATTTTTTCTGATCGGAACCTTGTTTCACCTGTACGGCAAGCATGCCAAAGTGCTGCTGGATGAATACTTGGAGGTCACTCTGCTGGGCGCCGCCGCGCTTGTGGCGATCGGCTGGTTCATCTGGAACAAGCGCCGAAAACGCTATGCCTGAAAAGCTGTCGTGACAACCAAAAACGCCCGGGCGTGCCATGTGCAACTGCCCGGGCGTTTTTTCGCTTGTTTTTTTCAGGTAGCGGAAGCAAAGGCCGTCTGCTGCTGGAGCGCTTCCACCGGGATCGGCTCGCAGTCCAGCAGCTCGCGGAAAAACTGGACGTCCAGCAGTTCGTCGCCTTGAATGCCGCGCTTTGCTTTTGGCGTCAAATGCTTTTGCGCATACAGCTTTGCCAGCACGTATTTGCGCGCGTTGTTGTCTTTGGCCACCTGGTCCTCGGCCTCGCTGACGATGCAGGAGAGCGCGTACAGGTCGATCATGTGGTCGGCGAGCGCCTTCAATTTATATGTCACATAATCAGGCGACTGCCGGAAAAGATAGGCGATATTTTCCTCCAAAACCGCAAGCTCTGCTTGCAATAGCTCGGCAAACGGCTGTGAAAAGGCGTGACGCCAGCCTTCGATACGGGAGCGCAGCAGCCGGGCGAACACGACATGGCTGTTTTCTTTTTGCATGACGCGCAAAATGTCCAGGGCGAGGATGTTGGACGTGCCCTCCCAGACCGTCAAAACCTGGGCGTCACGCAGCAGGCGCGGCGTAACGTACTCTTCGATAAAACCGTTGCCGCCGTGAATCTCGATCGCCGCATGGGCGGCCTCGACAGCTTCCTCTCCGGTCCGGTATTTCAGCAGCGGAATCAGCAGCCGGGCGAGCGCCATGTCTTCGCGGCTTCCCGAGCCATCCTGCAGGCGGTCGTACACGGCAATCATGTCAAACACCGCGCCAGTGCTCACTTCCGTATCGAGCAGCAGGCTGACCAGCATCTCTCTGACCATCGGATATTGGTCGATCGGGTTTTGGAATGCCCGGCGCTGGCTCGCGTAATATTTCGCTTCGTACAGCGCCCGGCGCATAATGCCGATGGATGCCACCGCGTTGCAAATGCGCGACAGGTTAAGCGCCTCCGCCATGTATTTGAAGCCGTTTTCCGGCTGGCCGATCAAGTAGCCTTCCGCTCCATGGAGCAGGATCTCGGCAGACGGCACCGCGTTCACGCCGAGCTTATCCTTCAGGCGCCGCACCTCGATCTGATTGCGCGTCCCATCCGGCTTGAGCCACGGGACGAGAAACAGTCCCAGCCCTTTTGTGCCCGGCTTGCTCTCGTCGATTCGCGCCAGCACGGTGGCGACCATCGCCCCTGCATTGCTCGCGAAAAACTTTTCGCCTGTCAGCCGATAGACGCCAGACTGCCCCTCCACGGGCTTCGCCACCGTGAGATTCGCTCCCACATCCGAGCCGCCCTGGCGCTCCGTCAGCCAGGTCGCGCCCTCGTACAACCGGGTGCGATCCCGCGAGGTCAGTCCGCTGAGATACTGCTTTTTCTGCGCGTCGCTTCCGTAGCGGTCGATCAAGTACGCCGCCGACATCGTGAGCGTGACAGGGCAATAAAAGCCCGGCTCGGTCTGGCTGACGAGATAGCCCATCAAGAACGAATAGCTGTAGGGCGCCTTGCGTCCAAGCTCCGGAATGTCGTGGTACAAATAGCTGACAATCCCCGCTCCGTACACGTCCGCCACCGTTTCCTTGTAGCCTTCGTTCGTGATGATCTCCGAGACGTCCTCGCCCAGCCGGTTGTATTTGCGCAGGCGCGGCTTGCCTTCCCGATCCGTATAGGCGGCCCGCTCTTCCAATGGCCCCGCCGCTTGTGCTCCCAGCCAATGCAGTTGCTGTGTCGCCCACTCGTGCATGGCGGCAGGCAAATAGCGTTGGAGCAAATAATGAAGATTTGGATCGGCGGCGAAAAAGTTTTGCTCGCTGCCCGGGCGCGGATGAGGGATGTTGTCACTGTACCGGCGCTGGTCGATTTTCGCTTGCAGCTCGCTCATGTCAGCTCCACTTCCTTTTCCGAGGTCGAATCGCGCAAGACGTGCTTGAGCACTTTTCCGCTCGTATTTCTCGGCAACTGAGGAATGACTGCCACCTGCCGCGGCAGCTTGTAATCGGCGAGATGGCCGCTCAAAAAGCCGCGCACCTCCGCCAGCCAATCGCGGTTCGCGTCCACGTCCGGGCGCAGCACCAGATAGGCGGTCACCGTCTCGCCCCACTCCGGATGCGGCAAGCCTACGACGGCCACTTCGGCAATCGCCGGATGGCGCTCCAGCAGTTGTTCAATTTCCTTCGGGTAAACATTGATCCCGCCCGTAATCATGACGTCTTTTTTCCGGTCGATGATCCACAGGAAGCCGTCCTCGTCGAAGCGCCCGATGTCCCCCGTGTAAATCCAGCCGTCGCGCAGCGTCTCTATGGTCGCTTCGGGGGTGTTATAGTAGCCCTTCATCGAGCCTTCGCCGCGCACGCGCACTTCGCCGGGGGTACCCGCCGGGACGGGAAGGCCGTTTTCATCCACGACTTCCACTTCGGCAAACAAAACGCCGCGGTTCCCGACACTGCCCACCTTGTCCGGGTGCTCGCGATGCAGCAAGCGCGTGCCAGTAGGCCCGGCTTCGGTCAGGCCGTAGACGCACGCCAGTTTGTCCCGCCCGTATGCCTGCTCCATCTGCGTAGCCATTTCCTTGGACAAAGGAGCGCCGCCGTACATCCAATATTCGATCGACGACAAATCGTACTTGGCAAACTCGGGATGCTTCATCGTCAGCAAGTACGCAACTGGCGCCCCGAAGAAATGCGTAATCCGGTGTTTTTGCACGAGCGACAAAAGCAGCTCCGGAGAAAAGGTGAGCGCCATCACCTGCGTCGCTCCCACCATCAGCCCCGAGATGAAGAACAGATGCAGCGGTGCGGAATGGCTGAGCGGCATGAGCTGGAGAATCCGCGAACGATGCTGGATCGACAGCTCGATCGCCATCATCTTGGCGACGGTCAGCAAGCTTCTGTGCGTATAGAGCACACCTTTTGGCCGCCCGGTCGTGCCTGACGTGTACAAAATGCTGACTTCGCTGTCTTCCGTCAGGTCGGGAGCGTCCGGGTTGATCGCAAATTCATCCAGCCGCGTCAGGACGTCTTCTTCCGTCTCCCAGGCCGCGGTCCCTACCCACGCTCCCTGGCTGTTCCCCGTCTTGATCGCGATCAGCCCTGGCTCCTCTTCGATCCACTCATTGACGGCATGGACGAGAGCTTCGTGAACGATCAGCGCTTTTGCCTGTGCGTGCTCGCAAATATAGCGCACCTCTTCCTTCGTCGACCGCGCATTGATCGGCACGACAAGCGCGTGGCAGTGAATGACGGCTATGTAAAAGAAAGCAAACTCCGGGCAGTTCGGCAGCATCATCACGACGCGATCGCCCGGCTCGACCCCTTGCTGTCTCAAGCGGTAAGCCCACCTGCTTGCGATCTCGTTCCACTCGGAAAAAGTAACTTCCACCTCTCCCGCAACAAGCGCAGGCTTGTCGGGATATTTGCGTCCGTTGGCAGCAAGCAAAGCTGATACGTTCATCGTTTTCCCTCCCCATGTTCTTCCAGCAGTTTTTGTTCGAATCCTTGCTTGTAGGCGAGAATGTCTTCCCTCAGTTGGCCCAGCTCCCTGATTTTTTCATCAATCTCCGCGAGCTTCTGGTTGCCGTACTCAATCGCGCGCAAAAGCTGGGCGCGTCCGCTGCGGTCCTCGCCAAACAGCTCGATCATCTCGCGAATTTGCTCCAGGGAGAACCCGAAGCGCTTTCCCCGCAAAATCAAGCGCAGCCTGGCCCGGTCCTGGCGGCTGTAGTACCTGATTCCCCGCTCCGTTCGCGCCGGCAAAATCAAGCCGACTTCCTCGTAGTAGCGGATCGTTCTCGTGCTGACATCCAATTCTTGGGCAAGATCAGAGATCGACCATGATGTTCGCTTTTCGTCGGCTTCTCTGTTCATGTACGCCTGCTCCTTCACGACACTTTTTTAAATATTCAGAAATAATTGACTAACCATATTTTACCTCCCGTTTACGTTAACGTCAACGGAAGCTTCCTTGCTGCGAAAAAATTCGTAGGAACATTCACCGATCTGTTATACGCCCATATATTGTCATTGTGAGTTTTAGGAGGAGGTGAAGCAATGGCCGTCATCAAAGCGAACAGTAATGACGTCGATATGCTTGCCCGATTGATCCGCGCTGAAGCCGAAGGAGAAGGCGAGCTGGGCATGCTCATGGTCGGCAACGTCGGCGTGAACCGCATTCTCGCCAACTGCCTCGATTTTAAAAACATTCGGACGATGCGCGATATGGTGTACCAATCTCCCGGCGGGTATGAAGCCGTCCAAAAACCGTACTTTTACCAGCGCGCCCGCGATCGGGAAAGACGTTTGGCCCAGCGCACAATTAACGGGGAGTGAACCCGTCCCGCCACCAATGCGCTTTGGTTTTACCGCCCGACCGGAAACTGCCCCCCTACCTGGTGGAATCAGGCGAATTCCGGGCGTTACAAGGCGCACTGCTTCTACGTTCCCTCACGAGAGGATTGTCCGCGCGTTTACTAGCAGATAGATAAAGGAGCGAGTTCATCATGAGTCAGCAAATCCCCTACCAACCTTATCCATACGGGTATGACATGTATCCTTCCACCCAGTTTCCCTACGGGATGCAGCAACAGCAGCCGCAATTGGTTCCTATGCAGCCAAGCGGCGCGCTGATCCCCGGCACGCCTTACACGCCTGGGCAAGTCATGGAAGAATCGTACATCGAAAACATTTTGCGCATGAATCGCGGCAAAGTGATTACGGTTTACCAAACGTTTGAAAACAACAGCCAATGGAACGCCAAAATTTTCCGCGGCGTGCTGGAGACAGCCGGGCGCGACCACATCATCCTCAGCGACCCGCAAACAGGCAAGCGCTACTTGCTGCTCATGGTCAATACTGACTACATCACGGCAGATGAAGAACTGAACTACATTCCTCCTTCCCTCCCGCCAGGAGTGCGCTAAGCTTTGGTTGCAAACCCAAAAAGACAGCTTCCGTCTCGCGCCGGACAGAAGCTGTCTTTTTGTTATAATAGGGGGAACGACCAGTTGGCGAGCCGGCTGGAAAAGAAGAGGAGGAGCCTTCGTGGCATTTGGCATTTCACGCGCCGAGTTGCACCAATGGAAACAGGCCGTACTGCGCGGGGAAATCGCTTTTTTGACTCATTACTGGCTGGACCCGCGTTTTCCCGGGATAAAGACGGTGACGAAGGTAGGCTGTGCCGACACGCAAAAGCTGGCGGACTGGTGCACAGCGAACGGGCTGAACCCCGCCTATATCCACCATCGCCAGCCGTTTCCCCACTTTGACCTGATCGGGCCCAGACAAAAAGAGATTTTGCAGCGGACAGGGCTTTGCGACCATCTGGAGCGCTTTCGCCTGCTGGACGACTAAACGGCAAACAGGCCGCCCGCAAAAAGGCAGCCTGCTGCTGATCGGCCCCACTACATCCGCTTTTCCTGATGGTAGCCGCGCTCGTTGTACGGAGCGAGCTTCTCCACCCATTTTTCTTCCAGTTTTTCCAAAGCATCCTTGACATCTACATTCGGGTCGTCCTGGTGCTTCAGCACTTCCAGCACCTCGAACTCGAACGCGTCCGCCCCCAGCTCGTTCCATTCCTTTTGCAGTTCGCGATTCGGATGCGAGCCGTGCTGCAGCATGAATTTTTTCCCGTTGATCGTTTTTAAGTTCGCGCTGCTCGCCACCAAAATTTTGCCGTTCACCTTGTTGCGAATCTGGTAGACTCCCGCTTCGCTTTTGACTTCTTTGTACATCTGCTTGAGCGCTTGCTTGCGATTCGCAGACTTCTCCTCCTGCGCCTCTTCGCCGCTGTCCTGATCCGTGCGCCAGTAGGCACTGCCATCTGCCTCTCTGGTCAAAAAGCCGTAATCGATCAAATACCGCCGCAGCGTGACGTAATCGGCGCAGACAGCTTGCAAAATGTCATTGACTTCCTGCTCGCTGTAAATTTTGTCCGGCGCAAAGTGCTTGGCGACTTCGCGGCAAACGACGAGCCTGTGCTTGTGCTTGCGCGGAATCCGGTCCAGAGCATGGCTTCGCCCCTGCGGAAAATATTTTTGCAAAATCGCTTCATACTCGGCAGAGCCGGACTCCACCTGGACTTCCTCCTGCTTTTGCGGCTTCCCCTTTTTCGCGGCAGCAGGCGGGCCGTCCTGATCCGCTTCGCGCAGCAGCTCCATCAGCGTCAAAAACACTTTTGCCTGCCGCTCCTTTTCCTTTAGCGCAAAGCGATGGTTGCGGATCGTAGAAGCGCTGCCAATGCCCAGCTCCGCCTGCACCTCGGCGTCTGACTTGCCGGCAAAAAACAGACGCAGCAGGCTTGCCTGATGGTCGGAAAGCCCGCTCAGCCGTTTGTCCAGCCCGCTCAGATGGGCAAACACCGATTCATGCTCTTGCTCGATATGGTGGCGCATATAGCGAGACGCTTCGAACAGGGCGCCGTCGACCGGGTAAATGATGCCTTTTTCCACTTGCTCCCCACACAGCAGGCACAAGTAATCGTGCGTCCGCTCCACAAACCCTTGCTTGGCTTCCTGCAAAGATGCGTTCCAAAACTGTTCCATCACGTTCAAATCAAACACATCCTCAATTCGTTTGTTTTATTATAGGCAATTTAACACTATGTTTGTTTTATGTCAAAAGAAAAAAGCTCCATGCCGCGCAACTGCGCAAACAAGGGAGCTTTTTGTCTATCGCCTCCGCTATGCTTTTATCGTCTCCAAAGTCTGGCTGACGAGGGCAAGCTCTCGCAGGAAGGCTTGCCGATCACCCTTCCAATAGTTTCCCTCTGTTATTCCCCGATTTTGCCGATAGCGAATCGCCAGCCGGTTCACCAATCGACTGACCTCCAGATGCCGGATTTCGTCCATCGTGAAAAAAACCCCATATTCATAAAACGCCTGCTCCCACAAGCGGGAGCGCACCACATGTCCGTATATTTTCAGCGGGACTGCGCACAGCTTCATCTCAAACTGCAGGACGAGCTGATCGCTGGCAGGCATTTTGAGGTGAGACAAAAAACACAATCCTCTTGCCCCGATATCCTGAACCAATACCTTCGAACTACCAATTTCCATGGTTCTTCCTTTTACCAGGACAATAGTCATGTCCGCACAGAGGGGATACTCCAGCTTCAGTCTGAAATGTTCGCGTCGATTGCCCTCTGGTCTACCTGCCATTGTCCCCATCTTCCTTTACATTGTACTTCGGCCAAACAGTCAAGTGAAGCGCTTTTACGCGTCCGGCACCAGCTTGCCTCTGCCGCTTATTCGCAAGCGTCGCCATCGACTGGAAGCGCTTATGCCGCAAAAGAAAAACAAGCGTCGTTATAGCTGACGCCTCGCTTATTTTTTCTGCTTCTTGTGCCGTATTTCCTGCAACTTTGTGCCAAATTGTTCCCACAGCTCTCTTTGGTCATACTCAATCGAGTCGCGCTTTTCCAATCGAAAGAGGAGCTTTATCACAAACCAGACAACCAGCAAAAAAGCAAAAAAGATGACCATGGTAAAATAAATCATAAGTTCCGCCCCCTCCCCATTTGTTACCAAGATATGGGGAGGAGCAAAATAAGATTACCATTCGTGGCAAAATAATGACAATTCCAAAATTAAAAAGCGGTCATACTCTGCGGCTTCTGCGCGGAGGAAAAGAGCCGATCCAACTGCGGCAAGAAAGCTGTATCGTCCAGCTCGACCATTCCGTACTCGTACAACTTGCTGAAACGGACAACCCCCATCACGAGCGAGGAGAAATCGGAAATGTCCAGTTCGACCGACACGTCGGCTTGTCCATCGCGGGCGACATGAGCCTGTCCGTGCTGGAACTGCACCAGCCACGTCCCTTCGTTTTCCGGCAGGAACGAATCGCGCACGGTCAGGCGCAAGCTTATTGTCTCTGCGCCAAAGCGATGCTCGGCGAGCTGGCGGAAAAAGCCCGGCACGTCAATCACCCGGTACATCAGCCCGACTCCCGAGACATGGCTCTCATGGTAGACGCCGGGCAAAAGCCTGTCGGTGCCATTTCCCGGGTCAGACAAGAGCAGGTGAAAATCTTCGTCAGGCGTCGTCAAGACGATCCGCTGGATTTGGTCTGCCTGACTGTGCAGGAACGAAAGGAGCTGGGCCAGCGATTCGCGCGACTCGTACAAAAGCTCCTTGACCACGAGGTTGTTGTAAATCTTGTTTTCCGCGTGAGCGCTTTCAAATTGGAAGGCGATATAGCCTGTCAGCTTGCCTTCTTTCTGGACGCCGACCACGACTTTTTCCGGCACGTTCAAGAGGCTGTCGATATCCCGCTCCGTCCGCCGGATCATCCCGTGCGTCTGCCGGGCAACGCGCTGGTAGCAGGCCAGCACCTGCTCCTTGTCTTCTTTTTTTAAGTACACGATCTGTTCCTTGCCTGTATAGGGCAGGCTCGCCGGCTTGAATTTGTATTGATAGATTTTGCTGCCTGCGCCAAAGCCCATCTGCTTGTAAAAATCGACACGAAACGGATAGAGCGAGACGAGCGGAATCCCCCGCTCCCGATAAGCCGAGAGGAATCCATGCAGCATCGCTTTTGCGACCTTTTCCTTTTTGTGCAGCAGGTCCACGGCCACCGTACCGATTCCCCCCGTCAGCAGCGGGATGCCGTACACATACATGGAAAGGTCGTACCACTTCATGATCCCTACGAGCCGACCATCCCGATAGCACCCGTGATAGCTGACATTCGGGTCATTTTCCAGCGTGCTTTTGACGCGTTCTGCGAACTGCTGTCTGCTTTCCGTCCCCAGGAGGTTGCTTCCCGGATAGGCCATGGCGGCTATTCTGACTACCTCGTCAATATCGTTTCGAGAAACAGGGCGAATCTCGTCCATCGTCACACACTCCTGTCTGTACACGCTCGAATGAACTTCCGTCTAAAAAAATTTTATAGAATCATAGTGGGGCATGGCAACATATTTTTGGATATTTTGGAAAACTCCCTATTCAGCCACCTTTGTCTGTCTACCGCAAAAAGCGCCGACCGGGCGGCCGACGCCTAGATTATGCAGCTAAAGAGAGTAACGCATTCATTAATTAAATGAATTCATCCATTAAATCAATTAAAGAAATAATGTTCAGAATATAAAAACTTCATAATTTTACATATTTCTACGTTTTTTCCATCAGATCTCCTTTAATATATAAAATATATTCTATATCATCCAAAAATATGCAAGAGGGGTTTGTTGCTGCACTTTCTCTTACGCTGTCTTTAGCTACTTCAATTTCTCCGACATTTGCCGCTGACGAAGGAAAGAAAATAGTTCAACCAAATCTAGGATGTGTCTGAAAACTCATTATTGAGTTAGTTTAAAGATGGACGCGACATATACAAACGCTAGGAATGATTTGG